>NZ_JBEXKU010000025.1:62489-87200 GCF_040609575.1 Streptomyces sp. NPDC004647
GCGATTCCGGGCCGGCGAACACGTCCCCGGGCGGCCGGGGGTACGACTATCCCGCGACGGTCACCAACCGCCCGCCCGGTGAGACCGGCGGCAGCCCGAAGTCCAACTCCCCGACGACCTCGGACCCGTTCGCGGCCCCCGGGCAGCGACTCGGCGGACCGCAAGCCGACCCGCACGGCACCGCGCAGCCGCGCCCGGGCGGCGGGAACCGTCCCGAGGAGGGGATCCCCGGCACCGGCGGCCCCAAGCCCCCGACGCGCTCGGGAGCCGGCTACGACCGGCCGGCCACCCTCGGCGACACCCCCGGCGGCACACCCGGCGGCGGCCGCGGACCCGGAGAAGGTGGTGGGAACCTCCGCTCCAACGATGGCAGCGGCAGCGCCACCTACGTCGAGACGCCGGCCTCCGGCTCCCGTCCGGGTCCCGGAGCAGGCACCCGAACCGGTGGGGACGACGGGCGCCCGTCCTCGTCCGGGCCCTCGCGTCCCGCCGAGGCCCCTGCGCCGAAGACCGGCCAGGGCACGCCCGATTCGGGCCCGGCCGGGCCCACGTCCTCCGGCCCCGCCCGGACCGAGGGCGCGTCCGGGGGGAACGGCGGAGCGCGCCCGACCCCGGCGCAGCCCAGCCGGCCGGAGTCGTCGGCACCGGTTGGCGGCCCGCGCGGGGGCGACACGGAAGGTGCCCCCGTCCCGCAGAGCGGCCACCCGGCTCCGGGCGGACGCCCGGCCGAGCAGCCGGGCACCGACTCGGGCCGCCCGGCCTCCGGGACGCGGCCCGGGGACGAGACCACCCCGTGGCCGTCCCCGTCCGGAACCGCACAGCCGGGAGCGTCGGCACCGGCCGAACCCGGCGGGACCACGCAGCACGGAACTCCGTCCTCGACGACGGAGACCGCCGCCTCCACAGGGAGCGGCCCGGACAGCAGCGCGGGCACACCTCCGCCGGTCGCCCCGGTCGCCCCGGTGCCTCCGGTGCCTCCGGCGGCGCCGGCCCCGCCGGCGTCCTCCGCGCCACCCGGCGGCGGCACGGCGGCACCGCCGTCCGCGACCCAACCCGCGCCCACCACCCCGCAGTCCGACCTCCCGCAGTCCGGCCTGCCGCAGTCCGGAAACCCGCAGTCCGGCATCCCGCAGTCCGGAAACCCGAGCCCGCCCCGGACTCCGGAGGTCCCGCAGCAAGCCACCGGCTCTCCCGCGACGGGCGGCGCGACGCCCCCGCCCACGGCCCCCGCGCGCCCGGCGCCCAGCACGCCTGCCGACGCGGCCGTGCCGCCCACCTCCGTCTCCCCGGTGCCTCCGGCGGCGCCGGCGCTGCCGGTGTCCTCCGCGCCACCCGGCGGCGGCACGGCGGCACCGCCGTCCGCGACCCAACCCGCGCCCACCACCCCGCAGTCCGACCTCCCGCAGTCCGACCTGCCGCAGTCCGGAAACCCGAGCCCGCCCCGGACTCCGGAGGTCCCGCAGCAAGCCACCGGCTCTCCCGCGACGGGCGGCGCGACGCCCCCGCCCACGGCCCCCGCGCGCCCGGCGCCCAATACGCCTGTCGACCCGGCCGTGCCGCCCACCTCTTCCGGCACCACAACCCCCGCCACGTCCACAAGTCCCGTCAGTCCCCCCTCATCTGCCTCATCTGCCGCGACCGCTCCCGCCGGCCCGGTCTCATCCACCGCACCGACCGCAGGGATCGGTGGGACCGGTGGGGCCGCGACCGGTGGGGCCGTGACCGGTGGTGCCGGAGCCGGCCACCAGAACACCGGACCGTCGAGTTCCGTACCGTCCGGCGGCTCCCGCGACAAGGACGGACACCCCACTGCGCCAGGCGGGCGGCCCGCGAACCCCAGCGCGGCACCGTCCGGTTCGCCGGCCACGGCCACCCCGGGCAATACCTCGTCCGGACCGGTGGAGTCGCCGGCACCGGCGACGGACGGCACCTCGTCCGCGGGCACTCCCGGCACCGGCGCGACACCGGCGAAGGAGCCGTCCCCGGCCGGTGAGGCGCCCCCGGCGCGCGAGACGCCAGGCCCGCGCGGGACGCCCACCACCGGTGAGACGCCCGCACTGGGCACCCCCTCCTCCCGCCACCCGGGCGCGGCGCGGTTCGACATCGAGGCGGCGCGGGCGCGGCTCGAGGACCCCTCGGTGCCGCAGGACCGGCGGGACACCTCCCTCCAGTGGGCTGCGGACGCGGTGCTGGACCGGATTGGTCGCGTGGCGCCCGGTGAGAACCCGCTGGGCGTGGTACCGCGGGTGGACGAGGTCGTCGAACTGGTCGCGGCCGAGCACCTGCGGGGCGGACACCTGCCCGCCACGGCCCTGTTGGGCTCCCTCGTCCGGGGTCCGCAACCACTCCTTCCGCCGCCTCCCGTCGAACCGGCCCCGCAGGGCGTCCGCCTTGCGCCGCCGTCCGCACCTGAGCCTGAGACCGCGCCGCACCGCCCGGCCCGTACGGCGCCGGATCCCGTGGTCCCCTCGTTCAGAATCTGGCCGTTCTCGGTTCCGAGCCCGGCCCGTCCGGTGTCGGCGCCCTCCTCGTCGTTCCATCCACCGGTGCAGCCCGCCCACACCCCGGCATCCGTCACGCCCGGGGCCCCCGTGTCCGCGCCGGGGCATTCCTCCGCCACAGCAGGCGCCCTCGATACGTCCACCGAACACGGCGCCTGGCGCACGCTGTTCAACACGCCCGGCACGTCCGCCGCGGAGCAGCAGGGGCTGCTCGACCGGATCGGCGCCCACCGGGGCGGAGCCGTGCCGTCGCCGGAGGAGCTGGAGCTGCGCCGGTTCGTGCACGAGCAGCTCGCGGCGCAGCCCGGGGTGACGGTCGTCGTGGACGACGCCGCCAACTACGGCCATCAGGCGGCGGCCACGATGCTGATGGAGTCGCTGCACGAACTCGGCTATTCCGGCCGGATCACGGTCATCGCCCCGGACAGTGTGCGGGAGCGGCTCCAATTGCTGGTGTCGGACACCATGAACCAGCGGATCGACTGGCACACGGGCACGTTCGGGTCGGACACACCGGTGCCCGGTGCCCAGGTGGCGGGCGCCAACGACTCCCTGGTTCTGGTGGCCGCGAGCGACCGCCTCGACACCGGCATCGACACGGCCACGCAATTCCTCAACTTCGTGGGCGCGGACCGGGCGATCATCCTCAAGCCGTACGCGTGGGGCGATTCGCGCCGGATGGTCTACAGCCGACCGGGGCCGGACGGCCCGGTCACGGTCCATGACCTGGAGGCCGGCGGAACCGGCGCCCAGCCGATCCCGGACAGCGCCCTGTACCGCTTCCATGTGCCGAGGCTGACCGGGGACGACCTGCGAGCCCTGATCAACGCACAGGTCGGCGGGGCGCGCGGCAGGGGTCTGTGGGCCGTGGCGGAAGCGGTACAGGGCGCCCGGGCCGAGCTGATGCCGGTCTACGGTCTGCACAACGTGGCCGCGCCCGGCCGCGCCTCCGCCCTGAACACGCTGGCTGCCGGGGTGCACGAGGCCGGGCTCCGCAGCCCGTCCGTGGTGATGACCTTCGGCGACGCGACCGTGTCGTTCGCCCCGCGTCACAGTGAGACCTGGCTGCACTACGCCGACCTCGACGATCCGCAGCTGGAGACGCAGATCCGCGACCTCGGGCCCGGCGACGTCCTGGTGGTGAACGCCGGGAAGCTGCCGCAGGACGTGTTCCGGCAGGTGTACCAGCTCGGCGGACTGCCCGCCGTCCTGGAGGGCGCCAACACCAGCAACCTGGTGCAGATCACGGGCCGTCCGTTCTTCTCCGTGGACACCCACCACACGCCGTACGACCCGTTCGTCCCTGCCGCCGCCGACCGGCTCCAGGGTGTCACCGACGCGATCGTCCACGAGAGCGAGTGGGGCAGGGGGCTGCACGACGCAGAGGGCTGGGCGGACTTTCAGACGGCGCACACCGCCCGCTCAGTGCTGGGTTCCCTGCCCGAGCAGGACGGGGGGCGTCTGCTGGGAGCGGACGAGATGCATCGCGTGCGGCAGGTCCTGCCGAACGAGCGGATCACCGGCATCCTCGGAAGCGACGACACCGTTCAGCGGATGCTGGACTACGACCCGAGCGACTACAGGCAGGTCGCGCGGCAGGAGTCGAACCCGGACCAAGTGGTTCTCACCTCGACGCAGTGGCAAGAGCTCAAGAACGCGGTCGGCGCCGAGTACTCCGCACACGAGAACACCGTACGAGATGACACCCGCACGTTGTCGGTGGCTCCCGGGCGGGAGCAGACACTGACCGTCGCGGGCGCGATCACGGACTCCCTGACCGGGGGCGCCTCGCTTCACGACTACTTCCGGGGCCTGGCCTCCCAGGCCCGGGACCCGCGCAACGACCAGGTGCTCCAGGCGCTGGACCTCGTCTTCTCGGGCAGGTACGCCGACTCCCCCGCCGGCCCGTCGAGTTACCCGCCCTCGGTCTCGGCCGAGGACCCCGGACCAGCACCCGCACCGGAGCCGGAGAGTACGCCGCCGAGCCCGGCCCGTACGGTGCCGGATCCCGCACCCACCCCGGCCACCGAGTCCGGCAGCTCCGCCCATCCGGGTAACCGGCAGGAGCCGTCCACCACGTCCGGGCCGTCCGGGGCCGCCGCGCCTGCGGAGGACTCCGACTCGGGTTCGGAGGACTTCGCGATGGGCGGTCTGCTGGACGAGTCCGACTCGGGTTCGGTGGATCTCGCGATGGGCGGTCTGCTGGACGAGTCCGACTCGGGTTCGGTGGATCTCGCGATGGGCAGTCTGCTGAGCCCGCCCGCGTCGGGCGTCGGCGCCGAGACCATCACCGCCGAGCCGGGGGGCACGTCCGAGCGCTCCGCTCCCGCCCTGTCATCCCAACCGGTGGCATCGGGTGGGGAGTTCCATGCCCAGCACCTGTCGACGGGGGAATCGGGCGCGCCCCCGGCTCCCCTCGCCGACCTGGCCACCCGGCTGCCCGGGATGACGCCCGAGGACCGGACCCGGGAACTGACGCTGCTGCCGTCCGGCCAACTGGACGCGCTGGCCGCCGACCAGGAGCTGATCGCCAACCTGCGGCAGCAGCTGCCGCCCGCGGAGTTCGCCGACACGGCCGCTCAGCTCCTGGTACGGGTGCCGGAGGGAGTCGAGCAGCCGGTCTCCGCCCGGACCGAGGCGCAGAGCCGGATCGCCGGCATGCTGGCCGACCCCGATGTGGCCGAGAGCCTGCTGGGCAAGGGCACCCGGGTGATCGTGATCCCGCGGGATGTCCCGCTGACCTCGCTCGGGCCGTTCGCCGCATTGGGCGGCACTCACGCCGGAGGACGAGCACTCGAGACCGTGCGCGGCATCAACCACGACCGCCAGGTCGCGGTGACCGAGGAGAACCTGCTGGGTGAGACCACCCAGGTGCCCGGCGACGGTGCTTACCCTGACGGCTACTCCACCACCACCCACGAGTTCGCCCACGCCATCCACGAGAAGGGTGGCCTCAGCAAGATCGACCTTGCGCGCATCGCGAGCGCCTATCGGGCCAGGGAGGCCGAAGGCGCGGCCGCGCACTGGCCGGACGGTCCGCTGCGCGACCCGTCGGGCGTCCGCCCCGGCGCCAACTACTCGTCCCACAACCAGTACGAGTACTTCGCCCAGCTCAGCAACGCCTACCTGGGCACGAACACGGGGACCGACCCGTATACCGGAGCTCCCCGCAACAACGGCGTGAGCTGGGTACGACAGCACGAGCCCGGCCTGCTGCCCCTGCTGGAGCGGCTCTACGGGCCTCCGCAGCAAACGGGCAACCCAGCCAACCCCTTCACGGCGGTGCAGGCCGAGAACGAGACCTGGGCCGGCTTCCGGGGGCTGTGGGACCGCGCCGAGCAGGAACTACGGCCGCAGCACCACGTCCCGGTGCCGCCCCCCGCCGACCAGTCCCCGCAGGGCCAGCCTGAGGAGTGGTCGGGCGTGTCGGGGGACGCGTCTGATGATGAGGGTTTGTTTGCTGCGCCGTTGCGTCGTGGTGGTGCCGGGGTGGAGGGCGCGCCTGAGGAGTGGTCGGGCGTGTCGGGGGATGCGTCTGATGATGAGGGTTTGTTTGCTGCGCCGTTGCGTCGTGGTGGTGCCGGGGTGGAGGGCGCGCCTGAGGAGTGGTCGGGCGTGTCGGGGGATGCGTCTGATGATGAGGGTTTGTTTGCTGCGCCGTTGCGTCGTAGTGGTGCCGGGCCGGAGAGCGTGCCCGAGGAGGGGTCGGGCGTATCGCGTCCGGCTGGGGATGACACCGGGCCGGGGGCCCTGGTAGCGCCGCGTGACTCCGAGAACGGGGCCCTTGGTGTTGTCGATGGGACCGCGTCGCGCCCCGTACCACCACGGTTGTCGGAGCTGATGCCGGAAGCAGACTGGTGGCTTCTCTACATCGATCCCCGCGATCACGCTCTGGCGCTCGAGATATACCCGGACGATCCGGGAAAGCTCTACGACCGGCAGTGGTCACCGGGTTTCCAGCAGAGCATGATCGACGCGTATCGCGCGGCCCTGGACTCGCCGGAGGGGTTGGCGAATCGGATGAACGCCGCCGAGTACCTCCGTCTGCACAATCTGGTGGTCGCCAATCTGGATGCGAGACCTGGCTGGTCGGGAGGGCAACCGACCAGTTTCCCCCTGCGTAATACCCAACTTAGTCAGGACCTCCTGGAGGAGGAACTGGGCGGCCGGCGGCTGGCCCTGGATCTGAGTAACTACGACTGGCCCGCCACGGCGGCCAGGCCGATCACGGCGTTGGAGAGCTTCTCCACAGGCAAGCCCCTCCTGCACACCAACTATGCGGTGGGCGAGGTGGCCAGGCTGGTCGACATGGCCTTCGACCGCTACTACACCGAGGCCGCGCAGGCGCACAACGACCTGAGCAGGCTTGCGGCGATCGGCAAGGCGGTGCGTGCCTTGCAGGTCATACATCCCTTCCACGACACCAACCGGCGGCTCAACGTCCACCTGCTCCTGCACAAGCTGCTGATCGAGCAGGGATTCCGGCCGGTGGTCACGCCGAAGTTGGCGTCGCTGTTCCAGGGCGGCTATTCCGTGGAGCAGATGGCCGAGACATTGCTCCGGAACACCGAGCCCCTTCGGCCTCCCACACAGGCTCCGACACCCCAAGACGAGTTGAACACCCGCGAAGACGAGTTGAGCACCCGCGCGGCGGCCTCGGAGTCGGAGAGTGCGCCGCCGAGCACGGTCTCTACGGCGTCGACTCCCTCTCCCGCACCGGCCACGGACTCCGGCAACTCCGTCCCGACAGACCACCAGCAGCAGCCGACCATCGCACCCGCGACGCCCCAGGCCGTCGAGTCCTCGGCAGGTTCCGACTCGGCGTCGGAAGACTTCGGGGACTTCACCGATCTGCTGGCGGCACCCCCCACGACCACAACCGTCCTGGAGGAACCAGCCACCCAGGCACCGCCCACCACGCAGACACCCGGGGCTACCCGGATCCTCCCGGTGGAGGACCAACTCGCCGAGCGCGGACTGTCCCCGGTGTACGTCCCCGCCGGCGCAGACGACCTGGCGCACGCGCTGATCGCCGTAGCACCGGAGGAGAGCGGGCAGTTGGTGGGTCAGAGCCGGCCCGCCACTGCGCAGGAACTGCGTGCTGAGGTCGCCGACGCGGTCGCGGCCGACCTGCGCAGGGCGCCCGCCGAGCGCAGGCTGCTGCCCGGTACGGCAGCCCAGGGCAGCGCGGACCGGATCGTCCAGGAACTGCGGACCGGGAGCGGCCCCGCCTCCTTGGACTGGCTGACTCTGGGTGGCGCGGCGCACGGGCTGGGGCTGCGGATCACCGTGCTGGCGCCGGACCGAGCCCCCTGGACGGTCGGCCCCGCCGACGGACGACCTGTCGTCCTGGTCCGGCAGGAGCGGCCGGAGCCCCACGTCGGCCGCTGGGTGGCGACCGAGCCCGTGGCCGCGGCCGAGCAGGCTCGGCACCCCGGCCAGGAGCCCCAGGGCGAGGCCTCCGGTTTCACCTGGGGCAGCACCTCCTCCGCGGCGGTACGGCCGGCCGCGGACTCCGGCCCTGCGCAGACCCAGGTCTTCTTCGGCGCCGACCCCCGGCCGGCGGAGCCCGATTCGGCCTTCACGACCGCCGCCGCGCCCGCACACGAGCCCGGCGAAGGTACCTCCCGTGGCCCCGCGGCCAGCGGCAGCGGCGGGTCCGGCAGGGCCGGCGGGTCCGGCTCCGGCTCCGGCTCCGGAGAAGCTCCCGTCCCGCACGACGGCGACGGCGACGCCACCACGTCCCGCACCCTGTCGCCGTATGTCCGCGGCTACGGCTCCCGGCACGACGGCCTGGTCGGGCTCGTGCTCCACGAGCCGGTTCCTGAGGACGTGCTCGGCGCGCTCCACCAGCATGTGCTGGACGCCTTGGGCGTGGCACCGGGGAGCGCCGCGGAGGCAGCGGTGCGCGAACAGCTCGCCGAGCAGCTCAGCCCCTCGGAGATCGCGCTGCATCTGCCCGATGTGCGCAGCATGCGCGGGCATCGCGTCACGGTCACCGTGGACGGCACGGAGCACACCGTCGACGTCCGGCTGCGCCTGGCCGATCCGCGGCCGGCCACGCACCACGGAACCCTGGGCGAGGTACCGCGCACGACGAAGGTGGAGCGGCAGGGCGAGGGCGGACAGTCCTCCTCCGCGGGCGAGAACTCCGGCACCATGCGGACGGTCCCGATCCCGTGGATCGGGATCTACAACGGCCCCGCCGGGCCGCTGCGCTGGTTCGACGGGGCTCTCACCCTCACTCTGACGCACAATCAGCTCTCGCAGTCCGCGGCGGTCAGCGAGGGCGTCACGACCACGACCATGCAGCGCGCCAACGATCCCGCTCACGCCGTGGACTTCACAGGCCGGTGGCAGGCGCGGGTGGACACCGACCGGAATGCGCCGGTGGACACCTGGGGCGCGGAGCGTGGCCACGGGCGGCTGACCGTCTGGTTCCCCGAGCACCGGGCCTTCGGCCACGGCGGTGCCGGCGGCCCGCTGCCGGAGCCGGCCGGGCTGGACGACCTCCCCCTGTGGGGCGTGGACGCCGTCTCCGAACCGAGCAGGCTGCTGGACGACGTGCTCGACGCCGCCGCCTTCGCCGCCCTGCGGGACTTGGGCGCGGACTCCCGGCGCGAGCTGGAGGAGTTCCTCTCCGAGAGGATGCTGCGCGGCACCCTCCCGATGCAGCGGGACCGCGGCGTGTACTCGCCGGTGCTGCTGGACGGCAGCGGCAACGCGCTCGGCGTGCTCCGGCTCGCCGCCACCGTGCGGCCACGGAAGGCGAGTTCACAGACCCCGGACGGCCGGTTCACCCTGGAGTCCTGGCTCACCCACTCCTCCGGCGTGGACCGCTCGGCGCGGCTCACCAGCGGCATCGGGCTCGACGGCAGCGGCGGGCCGATGTTCACGCCCGATCACGCGCCCGGCCACCCGTCCGCCGCCACCCGCATCGGCGGGGGCGTCTTCGGCAAGGCCGGCGTGTCCTGGCAGTCCAGCGACGCGCTGAACACCAGCAGCACGGCGTCGCTGATGCACGCCCTCTACACGGACAGCACCCACCTGCTGGTCCCGGCGGACATCACGTACCGGATCACGCTCGTGCGCCCGGGCGGCGGCGAGATCACCCGCTCCTACGGTCCGCGGCAGGAGGGCGTCCAGCTGCGGCTGCCGCAGCGCTCCACCGCCACCGGCCACGCTCCCGCGCCGGAGGAGCAGCGCCGGCCCCCCGGGCACCTGGAACACCTCGACAGCATCGGCTTCTCCGCCGTGCCCCTCGCCGTCCACGGCGCGGAGCGCATGTTCGAGAGGGCGGAGGAGTGGCTGCGCCGGGAGGGATTCCTGCCGCCGCGCGAGCACGGCTGGTACGCGATGAACGAGCCGCGGGTGCAGACCCAGTTGGCCAACCTGCGGCGGTTCGAGCAACTGCGCTCCAGGCTGGGCCAGGCCGCCGCGCTGCCGGACGCCGTCGAGGGCGGCCGGCCCGTCTGGTTCGAGCTGCCCGGCCACCTGAGCGGCAGCCGCCGCGTTCAGCTGCGCTTCACCGCCGCCCGGGACCGGACCCCGCGCCCCGGTGAGGCGGGCGCGCCGCCCGCCGTGCACACCCGGCGGCTGCCGGACGTGGAGAGCGCGGGATTCAGCTCCCACGAGGCGCGCGGCACCCGGCAGCGCGGCACCCGGTTCGGCGGCACGATGGGCGGCGGAGGCGGCCCGCGCTGGCCCCTGGCGGACGGCGGATGGGCGCTGGACTCCACCGGCGACTACACCTGGGGCGGGCAGCACTCGAGCTCCGCGACCGCCGGATCCGCGCTGGGCATGGACCAGTTCACCATCACGACCAGCGGCGGCACCGAACTCTTCGCTGTCCCGGCCCGGTTCGCGCTGGACCTCTACGAGGGCAGCGCCGAGGACCCGCTGGTGCGGTTCGCCGACCCGGCGTCCGACCCCGAGTCCGCCCCGGCGTCCGGACAGGCCGCGCGCCCGCAGCCCGCGCCGATCGGGCCGCTGGGTCTCCCGGCCGCCCAGGCGACGCAGACCACCCTCGCCGGACACGTCACGCTGGCCGTGCCGCACCAGCGCACGCTCCCGGCGGAAGGCCACATCGTGCCGCCGCCGGCCCGGGACGTCATCCGCGCGCCCCGCACCGGCGGCGGACCGCAGGACGACACCGTGCGGCTCGGCCTCACCGACGCCGCCGGACAGCCGCAGCCGGGGCTGATCCGGCTGCCGGACGACGCGATCGTGGACACATTCCGCGGCAGCGCCGCGCTGCGGGAGGCGTTCCGGCAGCTCGTCACCGGTACCTACCCCGGCCGCCCGCCTGCCGGCGCGTTCGGCCGCCGACTGCACACGTTCAGCAGCCGGGTGCCCGACCTGGTGACCGCACCCGGTACCTGGCTGGGCGAGTACCTGGCCGGCCCCGCCGCCGGGAACCAGGGCGCCTTCGCCGGCGAGGTCCTGCACCAGCAGGTGCGGGTCGCCAACCTGCTCGCCCGCGCCCAGCAGATCTTCAACGGCGGCTACCTCATCGAGGGCCTGGTCCTGCCCGGACTCGGCGCCGACCAGGAACTGTCCCTGGAGATCACCGGCTACCTGCACCACCCCACGCACAGCGGCTCCTTCCGCAGCTACGGCGAGAGCGACCTGACCGCGAGCGACGCGTCCACCCGGCAGCGCTCCGTCGCCACGTCCCACCAGCGCGGGGGAGGACTCACCGCGCTCCAGGCGGCGCCCACCCCGCCCGCCGGCAGCCCGCCGCCGCGGGTCTCGCAGGCCAACCCGAGCATGCGGGTCGCGGGCAGCCGCCGCACCGAGACCGCGAGCGAGCGCTCCGCCGGCACCTCGGTCGTGCGGGTGCCGCTGGAGTCCGGCGACCAGCACCTGGTCACCGCCGACGCCACCCTGCTGGTGACGCTGCGTCAGGGCACCCGGAACCTCTTCGGCAACTTCGTCGGCCTGGGCAGCCGGGACGGCATCACGGTCGCCATCGACCTGCCCCGTGCCGTGCAGTTCACCCTGGCCACCAGCCAACTGGCCCGGTACGCACGCTGGTTCGCCGGCGTGCCCGGCCTGCCCCGGCCGGTGCTGCCGCACCCCACGGTGCCGCTGCCGGACCACTTCGTACGCACCCGCGAGCTCGGTGTCGGCGGCGTCCTGTCCGTCACCCAGCTCGACGACCCGGTGCGGCGCAACGAGAGCCGCGACCGGCTGCACCGCGAGCTACTGGCGCTGGTGGAGCGGGAAGCGCCCGGCGTGACGCGTCCGGGACACGCCGCGTACCTGCCGGGGGTGGCCACTCGCATCGCCGACCTGACCGCACCGGCCGCGCTGCGCGCGCTGCCCGCGCGGGGCACGGTCCGGCTGTGGTTCCGGTACGCCACGACGGGCGGTACCCGCCTGGTGGAGGTCACCCTGAACGCCCGGCCCGATGCCCAGACCCCGGCCCTGCGCCGGATGCGCGGGCGCCCCGCGGGCGACGGGACCGGCCTGGAGCAGACGGGCATCCACGCGCCGGACCACCGTGCCGAGTCCCAAGGGGCCACCCGCACGTGGCAAGTGACGGCGACCCCGATCTCCCGGTACCCGCGCCCGGGCGGCCGCACGGGCCGCACGGACCGGACCGGCCCGGTGCTGTCCGCCTCCACGACCCGCGGCCGCACCTCGCGCACCGACTTCTCCTCCGACGACCGCTACTGGACGCGGACCGGCAACGCCGCCGACTTCGACGACATCGGTTACACCCTCACCGGCTCCGTTCGCTCTGAACTGATCTGGGACTGGCCGCCGGACCTGGTCGGCGGCCTCCTGGAGAACGGATGGGTGTCCCTGACCGCGCGGGACGGCGGAGGGCTCGCGCAGCGGCTCGCCCGGATGGTGCGCGGCCGGCCGGCCCGCGAGGTCCGGGTCCCGGCAGCGGTGGCCCTCCGGTTCGTCGGCGCGGAAGCCGTCGCACCGCGCCCGCACGATCCGCCGGTGCGGCCCCGCACCACGCACGCCGATCCACGGTTGCCCGCGCCGCACGGGCCGCTGCCGGCCGGCGGGCGGCCCTTCGCAGCCGGGCCCCCACTGGTCCCCACCGGTCCGACACCGGTGTTCGAATTCAACGGCTTCCGGCAGCTCGCCGAGGCGCTGCGGACGGTGGCGCCGGGTATCGCGGGCGCCTGGGGCCTGTCGGCCGACGCGCCGCCGGAGGCCGCGGCGGCCCGGTTCGGGGAACTCGTGCAGGCCGGGCGGATCACCGTCGACCTGTCCCGCACGGCCGTGGGGCTGACCTCCACGATGCCCGGGGCCTGGCCCGTCGGGAGCGATCCCGAGGAGACCCCCGTCCTCCAGGTGACGCTGCACAACCCGCGGCCGGTCACCGACGCCGAGGACGTCGCCGTGGACCGGCTGCGGCGACCCTCGCGCTCCTCCAGCAGCTCCTCGACCGTGGGCTCGGCGGCGGGCATGGGCTACCAGTTCACCCAGAGCGGCAATCAGGCCAATCTGCACCTGGTCAGCTTCACCACCCCGCTGCTGACCCGGCAGTCGGTCTCCCGCACCGGTGGGGCCTCGGCCTCGGCCGGGCAGCGGGACCGGCTCAAGACCGGTGCCCCCGCCCGTTCCGAGACCGGTACCAACACCCGCAGCTACGAGACACTCGTGGACGCGGTGGTCACGGTCACCGGACCGGAAGGCATCCGGTACGTCACCGGCAGCGCCACCGTCCGGCTCTTCGAGCGGGACCTGCTCGGCCACGGCGTGATCGGGCCGCGCACCGCCTCGCAGGTCTACGACCTTCCGTCGATGCTCGCCCGGCAGCCGGACGCCGCGCTGCGGGACTGGACGAGGCACCCGGTCACCGAACTGCCCGCGGCGCTGGCCGGGGAGCTGGAGGGCCAGGAGAGCGGGGCCCAGCTCTGGCTCGACCTCGGCCCGGACCCGGACGGTCGTCGGCTGGCCCGCGCCCTGTACGTGGGCTCGCGGACCGCCCAGGCGGCGGGCCGTCCGGTGGAGCTGGTGCTGCGCGGCGGAACGGGGCTCAGGTTCTGGCCGTTCACCGCCGACGGAAGGCTCGCCGACCTCACCCCGGCCACCACCGACGCCTGGAACCGGCTGCGCACGGCGGTCATCACCGCCACTGACGCGGCCGCCGCCGAAGCGGACGCGGCCGGCCACGAGGCCGAGCTGCGCCCGCGGGAAGCCCGAGCCGCCGAAGAACTGGCCACGGCGCAGGCCGCGTTGACCGCCACGACCACCGCGCACACCTCGGCGGCCGGAGCGCTCACCGAGGCGCGGACCGCCCGGCAGTCCCTCGCCGACCGGCTCGGCGAGGCCGAGCGGGTCCAGGCGGAAGCCGAACGTGCGGCGGACCGGCGGGACGAGGTCGTCACGACGGCCGAGGAGCGGCTCGCGGAGGCGGAACAGGCGCTGCGCCGGGCCCGGGAGGAGGCCGCGAGGAACCAGCCGGTGGCCTCCGGCGCGGACGGGACGGCATCGCAGACCGGTCCCGACCCGGAGGCCGTGTCCGCTGCGGAGTCCGCGCGGGACGCGGCCCGGGTGGAACGGGACATCGCCCGCGGTGTTGCGGCGGCGGCGCGGGAAGTCGCCGAGCGCGCGGCCGGCACGGTCGCGGAGCTCCAGGAGCGACTGGCCGCCGCCGAGGAGCGGGTGCGCACCGCCACCGACGAAGAACGGACCGCGGCCGGCGCCGTCACCCGGGGCACCGCTTCCCGGGATGAGCGGCACCAGGAGCACCAGCGGCTCGGGGAAGAGCTGCGCAATACGCGTCAGGAGCAGGCCGACCAGCAGCGGCTGCGGCAGGACGCGTGGGCGCAGATGCCCGGTCTGGCCGGGATGCTGAGCGCCGACCGGTGCCGGGAGGGGACCGGCGGCTCCCGGTTCCCGCTCGACTCGCTCTCCTCGGCGCCCGGCGGTCCGGGCAGCTGAGACGTGCGACGGCCCCGGCGGAACCCTCCGCCGGGGCCGTCGCGCATCGGCCGGTGCCTACCGGCCGGCTCAGTCGGTCAGCAGCCAGCGGCTGTCGCTGTCCGCATCGCACCGGTCGAGCACCAGCCGCGTGTCCGGTGCCTTCGAGTCGGCGCCCTCGACCTGGAGGCACAGCTGGTAGCTGACGAAGTTGCGGATCCTGACGGTGTCGCCACCGGCCGGGTCGAGCCACCACAACTCGTTGTCGTCCAGGCTGGAATGGCAGTTCGCCTCCTGGATCTGGGTGCCCGCCGGCTTCGGCCCGCGCTCCGGCACGTCCATGCACAGACCGTCCTTGGCGTTGCTGATGGTGACGAGCGAGGCGCCGCCCGGGCCCGTGTCGCCGCTGTGGACGTTCAGGTTCCACTGCTGGTTGTCCGCCGCGGAGCCGTCGCAGTAGTACTGGTTGACCGGCATGGTGTAGTAGCCGGCACCGTAGTCCGGGAGGTCGGCGCACATACCGGTGGCCGCGTTCTTCAGCAGCAACCCGGAATGGTCGGTGACCACCAGCGGGCGGACCTTCTTCTTCTCGGCTTGCTGCTTCTGCTGCTGCTTCGAAGGAGAGGCCGAGGGGGCGGCCGGAGCGGGATCCGGGGACTTGGCACGGCGGGTGGGCTGCGCCGGCTTCGTCGGCTTCGGAGTGGCCGACCGGGACGGGGACGGGGTGAACTTCTTGCGAGCCGCCGCCTGTTCGGCGGCCAGCTTCTGCTCCTTGGCCTCCTCGTCCGCCTGATAGCTGCGCCAGGCACCCAGCCCCAGGGTGCCGCCCGCCACCAGCGCCAGCACCGCGGTGGCACCGGCGACCCTGGTGCCCAGTCGGGAGCGCTCTCCCGGCTGCTGGGCGGTGCTCGTCAGCGCGTCGACGAACCGCGCCCGCTGCCGCCGCTTCGCGTCGTCCTGCTCGGTCTCACTCAACGTCCGTCCCCAACCGCAAGTGGGCGTCGCCTCCGGCGACCCGCAGCCCGGCGGCGGCCTTCAGCAGATCTCGGCGGTTGAGGTTCACGACGACCGGTCTCCAGTGGTGGGTTCGAGAGTGAGGGAGATCGCGTCGGCGTAGCCGTCGTTGGACGTGCCGCTTCCGGATCGGGTGAAGACCAGCAGCAGCCGGGCGGTTCGGGCGCCGGGTGGCACGGCGGCACTGGCCTTCCGCTCGAACAGGCCGGTGGCGGACCTCCGCTCGGCGGCGGTCACCGGCCCGAGCACGGCCAGATCGACCGGCGTCCCCCCGGCGTCGCGGAATTCCACGGACAGCCGGGCGCCGTCCTCCTGCGTCGCGTACCCGCCGAGCCAGCCAGTGGCGGTGAAGCGCACCTGCCCGGCGTCGACCGCCCGGCGGCCCGTGCGGCCGGTCGCAGGCAGGGGCAGGTCCTGGACCAGGGCGGTACGGGGCGAGTTGCCGCCGGAGAAGAACCGGCTGCCGCGCCGTGCGGGTCCGGGATCCCCGGGCTCCGGGTATCCGCCGCCGACGGCGTACCCGATCAGCGCGGGCGCGCCCTGCCGGACCGTCCACCCGACGACGGACTCCACCGGCTCGGCAGTGCCTCCCGGCCCGCTCTCCGCGTCCCCATTCACCACGAGATCCACTTTCGTCTGCTGCTGCTTCGAAGGAGAGGCCGAGGGGGCGGCCGGAGCGGGATCCGGGGACTTGGCACGGCGGGTGGGCTGCGCCGGCTTCGTCGGCTTCGGAGTGGCCGACCGGGACGGGGACGGGGTGAACTTCTTGCGAGCCGCCGCCTGTTCGGCGGCCAGCTTCTGCTCCTTGGCCTCCTCGTCCGCCTGATAGCTGCGCCAGGCACCCAGCCCCAGGGTGCCGCCCGCCACCAGCGCCAGCACCGCGGTGGCACCGGCGACCCTGGTGCCCAGTCGGGAGCGCTCTCCCGGCTGCTGGGCGGTGCTCGTCAGCGCGTCGACGAACCGCGCCCGCTGCCGCCGCTTCGCGTCGTCCTGCTCGGTCTCACTCAACGCCCGTCCCCAACTCGCCAGAAGGTGTTCGAATGCATCCGTCCGGCCCCGCCCCGGGCCTGCCAGTCAACCACCGGGGGTCCCGCGCGGGCCCGTTCCGTGTGCGGGGTGAGCGCGGGATGAGCACGAGGTGAGCAGCGCTCGGACGGCTTCACCGCAGCGCCGACCCGTACAGCTCGCGTTCCCGCAGCAGTTCCGCGGCTTTCGTCAGCGCGGTGGAGAGCCGGCGCCGGTAGGTGCTGAAGGACAGCGCGGCCCTGCTGGCCGCGGCCTGCTGGCTGCGCGGCCCGCCCAGGTATGTGATCGTCAAAACGTCGCCCAACTGCCGCTGCCCGGGATGTGCGCGCAGTTGCGTCACCGTCTCGGTCAGCACCGCGCGCAGCGCCGTCGCGTCCGCTCCGGGCGCCACCAGCCGGGTGCCCAGCAGCGCGCTCTCCGCGAGTTGCCGCGGGTCCCGCACACTGCGGTAGGCGTGCTTGACGGCGTCGGCGAACTCCGGCCACGGCATGGCGGGTTCCACCACCGCCGCGGTTGGCGCCACCGCGCCCGCAGGCTCGTCGCTCAGCAGCCGGATGCGGAGCGCCGCGGCCCAGCGGTCGAACGGCGCGCGGCGCCAGTCCTGCACGAAGGGGAGCACCCGCTCGCCGTCCGGGCCGCCGGCGGGCGCCGTTCGCTGCTGCCCGTACAGGTCGAGCAGCGACGAGAGCGCCGACTGCTCCTCGGCCGTACAGGTCCAGCTCATGGCCAGGCCGGGCGTGGTCGCCCACAGCGTGGTCAGCGCGGAACAGGCGGCCGCCGCGCTGCCGGTGCTCCACCGGCCCAGCAGCAGCCGCTCGGTGCGCCGCAGCGGCGACCGGCCGGCCGCGTGCTCCAGGGCGGCGCGCGCCACCGGATCGTCCGGCAGCCCGGTGGCGCCCGGTTCCAGGCAGGGCGCGACGAGCACGCCGACGAGCCGGCGGCCGTCCTCGGCGACGGTGAAGGCGGCCGGCTGGTACTCCCACCACCGCCGGGCCAGGGCGCCGGCCGCGACGCCGTGCTCCTTCTCGATCGCGGCCACCGCCTCGTCCAGGTCCTCCGGGCGGGCGGCGCGTGGCCGGATCCGGTCCGCGCCCCGCCAGTCCACCGCCTCCCGCGCCACCCGGTTCGTCCGGCCCAGATAGGCCAGCCCCGCACCGGACGCCCAGCGGTCGCCGGCGCGTTGTCCGAGCCGCTCGGTCAACTGGCCGTGCAGCCGGCCGAAGAGAGACTCGTACTTCTCCGGACCGCGCCACCGCAGATCGGCCAGCAGCGCCTCCCGCACCAACTCGTGCGGCACCAGGCCCTCGGCGGTGCTGCGCACGAACGACAGGCCGCGCAGCCAGGTGCACAGCGCGCGCGCCTCGGCCAGCGGCACCTCCAGCGCGTGCCGTACTGACTCTTCGGTGGTGACCCGGGCAAGCGCCAGCACGTGGAGGGCATCGGCCTGGGACAGCGACGGGCTCTCGCGCAGCATCAGACGCAGTAATTCGCGTACCAGGTCGGGGGAGTCGCGCAGCTCCCAGAAGCGGCGCTGCTCCACGGGGCCCGTGGCGAGTTCCCGCGCGTCGGCGAATAGCGCCAGCGCGAGCGGCAGTCCGTGCGCGGCACGCACGATGCCCGGGACTTCGGCCTCGTCCACGTCCCGGTTGCGCAGCAGCAGCGCGGCCTCCGCCTCGTCCATCCCGGTCAGCTCCACGCTGCGCAGCGCGTGCCACCACTGCGGATCGGTGCGCCACTCGGCGGACGGGGGCAGCCGGCTGCCGACGACGAGCAGCGGGCGCGAGGGCATACCGGGCAGGAAGACCTCGCGCAGCCACCGCTCCAGAGGGCCCAGCGACTCTGCGGAGTCGATCAGCAGTACCTGCGCGTCCTCCGGCGCGCCCTGCGCCTCCAGCGCGGCCAGGAACGCTTCCGGCGTCGGGTCCGCGTGCCGCAGATCGACGCTACGGGTGATCCGGCCTTGCGCCTCGGCCTCCTCCGCAAACCGGCGCAGCAGCGTGGTCTTGCCGACGCCCGCCATGCCGTGCAGCCACACCACGAAGCAGCCGCGCCCACCGCTGGGCATCAGCTCCCCCAGCAGCCGCAGTTCGGCCACCCGGCCGGTGAAGACCTTTCTCCAGGACACCGCCAGCACGTCCCCGTGCGATTCCACCGGCAAGGGCGTGGGAGACATCTGCATCGTCGTACCTGCAGTCCTTTTCTGTGTGACGACAGCGCCGCGCCCGGGGGTCGGCCGGGCCCGGTTCCGCGTTCCCGACACGTTCAGCGAGGGGGTGGGTGCGCGGCCTGTCGGGTCGGCACATCCGGTGCTCGCTGTACGTGTGGATCAAGCACACCGCACGTATGGCCGAGAATGGTACAGAATGCCGGTGACCGCACGGCCCGCAGAGCGGTCGCCCGACCGCCCGCCAAGCCCCGGAACGGGCACGGTCATGCCCGTCGCGGACCCGGTTCCGCGCGCACAGGTCGTCCCGTGGTGCCATCGTCCCGGGATCGCCTCAACCTCGCCTGCATTGAGGTTTCTTCACTTCTGAAGGCAGGTGCGCCGCTGGCGGAGGCATGGATTCCGCTCTTGATCCGGAGCGAGGAAACAGGCGGGACTCGGTCATGATTCTGTGGGAATCGGTCACGGGTTGCGGATCAACAGGGCCTGGTGCGTGGGGCGTTCACGCCCCCGGGAAGGGACGCGGCACCGGGCGGGCGCCCCGTCGGAAGCGGTTCCACGCCGCGACGCGGGGGCGGCGGGCTTGCCCCGCAGGTCAAGATCCCTCGGGCCCGTCTCAGCGGTTGGAATGGGGGCGGCATCCTCATGGTTACGTGCTGTGCACGAATTCTTACTCTTGGTCCGGCCTCGCGAGCTGGGCTGGGCTGGGCGGACCGCATCGTGCGACGATGCCGGTATGAATCGACTGGCTGACTCCCAGTCGCCTTATCTACTCCAGCACGCCTCCAACCCGGTGGATTGGTGGCCATGGGGAGAGGAGGCGATGGCGGAAGCGAAGCGGCGGGACGTGCCCATTCTCTTGAGTGTGGGCTATGCGTCCTGTCACTTATGCTTCCGTAATTCACTGGTGCCATGTGATGGCGCACGAATCCTTCGAGGACGCCGAATCCGCTGATTATCTGAACGCACACTTCGTGCCGGTGAAGGTCGACCGCGAGGAGCGGCCCGATGTCGATGCCGTCTACATGGAAGCGGTGCAGGCGGCGACCGGTCAGGGCGGCTGGCCCATGACCGTCTTCCTCACCCCGGACGCCCAGCCCTTCTACTTCGGCACGTACTTCCCGCCCGAGCCGCGCCACGGCATGCCCTCCTTCCGGCAGATCCTGGAGGGTGTACGGACCGCGTGGGCCGACCGGCGGGAAGAGGTCGCGGAGGTCGCCGAGAAGATCGTCCGGGACCTCGCTTCGCGCTCGCTCGTCCTCGGCACCGCCGCCCCGCAGCCACCCGCCGAGGACGACCTGCACGCGGCGCTGCTGGGCCTCACCCGCGAGTACGACTCCACGTACGGCGGATTCGGCGGAGCCCCGAAGTTCCCGCCGTCCATGGTGCTGGAATTCCTGCTGCGCCACCATGCGCGCACCGGCTCCGAGGGCGCGCTGCAGATGGCCGAGGACACCTGCGAGGCGATGGCCCGCGGAGGCATTTACGACCAACTCGGCGGCGGCTTCGCCCGCTATGCGGTGGACCGTTCCTGGACGGTGCCGCACTTCGAGAAAATGCTCTACGACAACGCCCTGCTGTGCCGGGTGTACGCGCATCTGTGGCGGTCCACCGGATCGGATCTCGCGCGCCGCGTGGCACTGGAGACCGCTGAATTCATGGTGCGTGAACTGCGCACCGGGGAGGGCGGTTTCGCCTCCGCACTCGACGCCGACAGCCCGGCCCACGAAGGCGAGGGCGCCGGAACCGGGAAACACGTCGAGGGCGCGTACTACGTATGGACGCCCGAGCAGCTGCGCGCCGTGCTCGGCGAGGAGGACGCGAGGTCGGCGGCCGGGTATTTCGGCGTGACGGAAGAGGGCACCTTCGAGGAGGGCGCCTCCGTGCTCCAGCTCCCGGGCGGGGAGCCGACCGATGACGCCCGGATCGGGTCGATCAGGCAGCGGCTGCTGGCCGCCCGGGAGGAGCGGCCGCGCCCCGGCCGCGACGACAAGATCGTCGCCGCCTGGAACGGTCTCGCGGTCGCGGCTCTGGCCGAGACCGGCGCGTACTTCGAGCGCCCGGACCTGATCGAGGCCGCACTGGACGCGGCCGACCTGCTCGTCCGCGTCCACATGGACCACCACGCCCGGCTCTTCCGTACCTCGCGCGACGGAGCCGCGGGTGCCAACTCCGGGGTGCTGGAGGACTACGCCGATGTCGCCGAGGGCTTCCTCACGCTGTACTCGGTGACCGGTGAGGGCGTGTGGGTGGAGTTCGCGGGACTGCTGCTCGACACGGTGCTGCGGCACTTCTCCGCCGAGGACGGGACGTTGTACGACACCGCGGACGACGGCGAGGCGCTGATCCGGCGGCCCCAGGACCCCACTGACAGCGCTGCCCCCTCGGGATGGTCGGCCGCCGCCGGGGCGCTGCTCTCGTACGCGGCTGTCACCGGCAGCTCACGCCACCGGGAGGCGGCCGAGCGGGCGATGGGTGTCGTCAAGGCGCTCGGCCCGCGCGCGCCCCGCTTCACCGGCTGGGGGCTGGCCGTCGCGGAAGCGCTGCTGGACGGGCCGCGCGAGGTGGCAGTGATCGGCCCCGGTGATGATCCGTCGACCGCGGCCCTGCACCGTACGGCTCTGTTGGGCACCGCGCCCGGCGCGGTCGTGGCACTCGGCGGGCCTGATGGCGTGGGAGCCGAGGACACCGGCGACGCCGAGGACGTACCGCTGCTGCGGGACCGCGGGCTGCTGGACGGCCGCCCCGCCGCCTACGTATGCCGCAATTTCACCTGCGACGCGCCGACGGCCGACCCGTCCGTCCTGGCCGAGAAGGTGGGCAGCGTGATCGGGTGAGCCCGGCCCGGATCGGACTCGGGTGGGGCCGGGAGCGGACTGGAGCGGACTGGGGCGGACTCGGAGGGGGCTCGGGAGCGGACTCGGGGATGGGGGCGGGAGCGGACTCAGGGCGGGTCCGGGGCGGGGGTTCGCGGGCGGTTTCGCCGACCGGTGCGGGCCCCGACCGAGCTGTGCTGAGCCCCGGCCCCGGCGGCCGGGACAACGGGATCAGGCGTGCTGGTAGGCCACCAGGGAGATCCCGACGTAGTGGACGACAAAGGCCGCGAGCGTGAGGGAGTGGAACACCTCGTGGAAGCCGAACCAACTGGGTGACGGGTTCGGCCGTTTGATGCCGTAGACCACGCCGCCCGCGCTGTAGAGCAAGCCGCCGACGATCACGAGGACAAGCACGGCGATGCCGCCCTCCCGCATGAAGTCGGGGAGGAAGAAGACAGCCGCCCACCCCATCGCGATGTAGCAGGGGGTGTAGAGCCAGCGCGGGGCGCCGACCCAGAAGACCCGGAAGGCGATGCCGGCGATGGCCGCGGCCCACACCGCCCAGAGAAGGGCCTGCCCCCGGCCGCCCGGGACGAGCAGCATGGTCAGCGGGGTGTAGGTGCCCGCAATGATCAGAAAGATATTGGCGTGGTCGAGGCGCCGCAGGACCGCGGTGACCCGGGGACTCCAGTTGCCGCGGTGGTAGAGCGCGCTGATCCCGAAGAGCAGGCAGGCGGTCAGCGTGTACACGGCGCAGGCGAAACGGCCGCGGGTGCTGTCGGCGAACGCGGTGAGGAAGATGCCGGAGATGAGCGCGGCCGGAAACATCGCGGCGTGCAGCCAGCCGCGAAGCCGTGGCTTCACCGGTATCGGGAGGTCGAGCGGTTGCGGTCCGGAATCCGTGTGCGGCCCGGATTCGGCGGGGGAGGTGTCGGGGAACACGGCGTCGTCGGACGCGTCGGCTCGTCCGGCGTCGGGCTCGGCGGCAGTCATAAGCGCAATGCTAGCTACGCCACCGTAAGTTACGCCCGGGTACCGAGTGGTGATGCTCACGAGGACGCCCTCTGGACAGAACCACTTCGGGGTCGGATGATCAAATGAGTGCGGTCGGCACCGGATGAGCGGCTACGAAGCGTCCGGGTCGCAGCCCCCACGGGGCAACTACCTCCAAAAGCGGACATTATTGACAATAGTCCGTTTAACCCTCAATAAGTGACGCCGGAGCAGCGCGGTTCCGGCGGGACGGAGCGATCGTGGCGCGCAGCGCTGTGTCTTCTGGGGGCGACACTCAGACCCCCGTGGCCCCTACCCCCACCAGCCACCAGGAGCTTCTCTCCTGGGTCGATGAGATCGCCGCCCTCACCGAACCTGCCGAGGTCGTGTGGTGCGACGGCTCCGAGGCCGAGTACGAGCGCCTGTGCGAGGAACTCGTCGCCAGGGGCACGTTCAAGAAGCTCGACCCGATCAAGCGCCCCAACTCGTACTACGCCGCCTCGGACCCGAGCGATGTGGCGCGTGTCGAGGACCGTACCTTCATCTGTTCCGAGAAGGAGGAGGACGCGGGCCCGACGAACCACTGGAAGCATCCCGACGAGATGCGGGCCATCTTCACCGGTGAGGGAGGTTCCTCGCGGGAGAAGGGAGTCTTCAGGGGCTCGATGCGCGGCCGCACGATGTACGTCGTGCCGTTCTGCATGGGTCCGCTCGGCTCGCCGCTCTCCGCCATCGGCGTGGAGATCACCGACTCCGCGTACGTCGCCGTGGCCATGCGCACCATGACCCGGATGGGCCGCCCCGTCCTGGACGAGCTCGGCACCGACGGTTTCTTCGTCAAGGCCGTGCACACGCTCGGCGCCCCGCTCGAGCCCGGCCAGGCCGACGTGCCGTGGCCCTGCAACAGCACCAAGTACATCTCGCACTTCCCCGAGGCCCGCGAGATCTGGTCGTACGGATCGGGCTACGGCGGCAACGCGCTGCTCGGCAAGAAGTGCTACGCGCTGCGCATCGCCTCCGTGATGGCCCGCGACGAGGGCTGGCTCGCCGAGCACATGCTCATCCTCAAGCTCACCCCGCCGCGGGGCGAGTCGAAGTACGTGGCCGCGGCCTTCCCGTCCGCCTGCGGCAAGACAAACCTCGCCATGCTCGAGCCGACCATTCCCGGCTGGACGGTCGAGACCATCGGTGACGACATCGCCTGGATGCGCTTCGGCCAGGACGGCCGGCTCTACGCGATCAACCCGGAGGCCGGTTTCTTCGGCGTCGCTCCTGGCACCGGCGAGCACACCAACGCCAACGCCATGAAGACGATGTGGGGCAACTCGGTCTTCACCAACGTCGCGCTGACCGATGACGGCGACGTGTGGTGGGAGGGCATGACCGAGGAGAAGCCCGCCCATCTGACGGACTGGAAGGGCAACGACTGGACTCCGGCTTCGGAGACTCCGGCCGCGCACCCCAACGCCCGCTTCACCGTTCCGGCCGGCCAGTGCCCGATCATCGCGCCGGAGTGGGAGGACCCGAAGGGCGTGCCGATCTCGGCCATCCTCTTCGGTGGCCGCCGGGCCTCGGCCGTTCCGCTGGTCACCGAGTCCTTCGACTGGCAGCACGGTGTCTTCCTCGGTGCGAACGTCGCCTCCGAGAAGACCGCCGCCGCCGAGGGCAAGGTCGGCGAGCTGCGCCGCGACCCGTTCGCCATGCTGCCGTTCTGCGGCTACAACATGGGCGACTACATGGGTCACTGGGTCGAGGTCGGCAAGGACAAGGACGCGTCCAAGCTGCCGAAGATCTACTACGTCAACTGGTTCCGCAAGGACGCGGACGGCCGCTTCGTGTGGCCGGGCTTCGGTGAGAACAGCCGTGTGCTCAAGTGGATCGTCGAGCGGCTGGAGGGCAAGGCCGAGGGCGTCGAGACGCCGATCGGCATCCTGCCGACGAAGGAGGCGCTCGACACCGAAGGGCTCGACCTCGCGGACGCCGACCTCGATTTCCTGCTCACCGTCGACAAGGACGTGTGGCGCGAGGAGGCCGGTCTGGTCCCCGAGCACCTCAACACCTTCGGTGACCACACGCCGAAGGAGCTGTGGGACGAGTACCGCGCGCTCGTCCAGCGGCTCGGCTGACGGCCGTGACGCGGACGTGCCCTCGACGCGGGCCGGTGTGTCCTCGGCGGGGTCCGCTCCGTCGGAGCCGCGGCACATGTGAGCGGCACATGTGAGCGTGGCTCCTCAGCTCAGCCCGGAGGCCGGGGGCGGCAGGGGTGGGATGCGGCCCCCGCGGAGGGGGGGGGCGACCGCGGGAT
>NZ_JBEXKU010000026.1:0-83046 GCF_040609575.1 Streptomyces sp. NPDC004647
TTTCTTTTTTTTTTTGTTTGTTGTTTTTTTTTTCTGTGTTTTTTTTGGTGGGTGTGGTGGTGGGGGGGGGGGGGGGGGGGGGGGGCCCCGCCCCCCCCCCCCCCCCCCCCCGCGCCGACGCCCACTCCCTCGGCGCCGGCCGTCCCGTCCTTGTCAGCCCTCCCGCCAGCTGAAGCGGATGCACAGCCGGCGGCTGCCGAAGAGCGACTCGATCCACGGGCCCAGATCCAGCGTCAGGCAGTCGGCCTGCTGCGGTGACCCGGGCTCCGGCAGGGGCCGGGCGGACTGCACCTCGCGGAACACCTTTGAGGATTCAGGGTTTTCGTGGCAGTCCCACACTCCGTGCGGGCAATAGTCCGTGATGGTGTGGTAGGCGGGCGGATGCTCCTCGATCCACTCCAGCATCCGGCGCATGTATTCAGCGTTGTCGCCGTTGCGGAACAGTCCCCATTCCGGGTACGAGATCGGCTTCTTGTGCTCCTTGGCGAAATCTACCTGGTGCTGAAGCCCGAACGGCTGGTCGATCTGCTCGTCGAAATTGTGCCCGGGCGGTTGATCGTACGAATCCATGCCGATGATGTCCACCACGTCGTCGCCCGGATAGCACTCCGTCCAGCCGATCGCGTCCTGTCCGCGGCTGGGCGCGAAATCGAAGCGGAATTTCTGTCCCGGAATCGAGCGCATGACGCCGACGATCCGCCGCCAGTACGCCTTCCACGCCTCCGGTTTCGGGGCGCAACGACCGGTGTACGTCGTGCCGTTCATCTCCCAACCGAGCACGATCACCGTATCCGGCACACCCAGTGCGACCAGCCGGTCGGCGAGTGTGCGGAAAGCGTCGTCGTACTCACCTGCCGCTCCCTTGTCCAGCAGTCGGGCGACCTCCTCGTCCGGCACGTTGTCCTCGTTGCGGTCGGACATGGGGACATTCAGCACGAAGAGCCGGTCGGCTGCCCCGCGCCGCCACTCGGCCCACGGCTGGAGCAGAAAGGGGTCGCCCTCGATGTCGGACCAGTGGTTGCCCGGCAGGTAGGTGTGCCCCACCTGTATCGGCGTTCCGCCGAGCCAGTCCTGCATCTGAGCGATCCGCTCCACGCCTTCGGGCCCCGAGCCGAGGAACGCACCCCAGGGCACCCCCCGAGCGGGGGCGGGAAGTGGGGTGTGCACTGCGCCCCGTTCGCTGTCCACGGTCGCTATGGCCGTGCCCGTGAGCAGGCTTCCTGCGGTGACCGCTCCGAGGCAGATGGCGGCCAGGTTGCTGGGACGGTGGGACATGGCTACTCCTTCCGGCGTGCCAACCCCCACATTGTGCATATCCCCTGACATGAATTGGGACGTATTTCGCACCAGAGCATCAAATTTCATTCCGATGGTCCGTCCGGGAATTCGTAGCCCGCACGGTTCAATTGATCCGAAGGGGAGCTGTGCACCACGACTCCGCGGCTCACCCCGCTGCGAGCCCGAGGTTCGACACCGGTGTGCCGGCACTACTGATCCGCCTCGACCACAATCCTTTTCACCACGGCACCCTGGGCGCCGTCAGATCCCTCGGCCGGGCCGGAATCGAGGTCCATACCCTCGTCGAATCCCCGGCCAGCCCGGTCAACCGCTCCCGCTATCTGCACCGCGCGCACGAGTGGCCGTCGGGCGGCCCGTCCGCGGCCCTGCTGTTCGAGACGCTCCGTCGGACCGCCGAGCGCATCGGGCGGCCCGCCGTCCTCATCCCCATGGACGATGTGAGTGCCATCGCGGCCGGGGAACTCGCGGGCCGGCTGTCCGGCGCGTTTCTGATGCCGCATCAGCAGCCGGACCTGCCCCAGGAAGTGGCCGACAAGGCGCAGCTCGCGGAGGTGTGCCGGAGCGCGGGCGTACCCCATCCGCTGACGGTGATCCCGGGCAGCGGGGCGGAGGCGGCGGCTGCCGCACAGGACTTGGGCCTGCCCGTCATCGCGAAGTGGAGCCGGCCCTGGCTGCTGCCACGTGCCACCGCGCTGCGCAGTACCACCCTCGTCCGTACCGCCGACGCGGCCCGGCTGCTGTACGAGCAGACCGCGCAGGCCGGCAGTCCGCTGCTGCTCCAGCGGCGTCTGTCCGGTGGGCGCGGCACCGACTGGTTCTTCCACGGCTACTTCGGCGCGGATCCCGGCTGTCTCGTCGGCGGGTCGGGCCGCAAGGAGCTGTCCTGGCCGGTCGGAGCCGGGCTGACGGCGGTCGGCACGTGGCTGCCCAACCTCGAAGTGGAGGCCGCGGCCCGGCAACTGGCCGAACGGCTGGACTACCGCGGGATCCTCGACCTCGACTTCCGGCGCGACACCGCGACCGGCACCTACCACCTGCTGGACTTCAATCCGCGCCCCGGCGCCCAGTTCCGCCTGTTCACCGACCGGACCGGGCTGGACGTCGTCAGGGCCCTCCACCTCGACCTCACGGGCCGGCCGGTCGCCGCGACGCGGCCCGTCCCCGGCCGGATCTTCGTGGTGGAGAACTACGCCCTGCTGTCCGGTCTGGCGGCCGCGGCCGCGGCCCGGCCGTGGACGGCGGAGCGCCCGCCCCGTACCGGCGTCCGGTACCGGAACGCGGAGACCGCCTGGTTCGCCGCCGACGACCCGGCTCCCTTCTCGGCCATGGCCGCGGCCTGGCTGGGACAGGGCGGGCGGAAAGGTCTGCGCCGGCTGCGGCCGTTGCTCCGGCCCGCACCCGCCCGCTGAGGACCGGCGAACCCCTCAGCGCACCATCCTCGAACGAGAGAACGGGATCACCCATGTACGACCTGGTAGTCGTCGGCGCCGGTCCTTACGGACTGTCGATCGCCGCACATGCCGCCGCGGCCGGACTGCGGCTGCGCGTACTCGGCCGCCCCATGGCCTCCTGGCGGGACCATATGCCCGGAGGCATGTTCCTCAAGTCGGAGCCCTGGTCCTCGAATCTGTCGGACCCCCGTGGGGACCGCACCCTGTCCGCGTACTGCGCCTCCCGTGGCCTGCCCGCCGAGCACGGCAACCCGATGTCCATCGATCACTTCACCGACTACGGGATGTGGTTCGCCGAGCAGGCGGTGCCGCGTATCGACGAGCAGACCGTGACGGCCGTACGACCCCGCCGGCAGGGCTTCCTCGTCGACACGGGCGACGGCGAGACGATCCCCGCCCGGACCGTGGCGCTCGCCGTCGGGGTCATGCCGTTCGTCCACCGCCCGGAGCCGCTGGAAGTCCTGCCCGACGGACTCGCCTCGCACAGCAGCGACCACCGCGACCTGTCGCGCTTCAAGGGCAAGGACGTCACGGTGATCGGCGCCGGGCAGGCGGCGCTCGAGACGGCCGCGCTGCTGGCCGAGGAAGGCGCCACGGCCCGGGTCATCGCCCGCGCGGACCGGCTGAACTGGAACACCCGGCCGCAGCCCCTGGACCGCAGCGTTCTGAGATCCCTGCGCGACCCGCACTGCGGTCTGGGCACCGGCTGGCCCAGCTGGGTCTGGTCCGAGGTCCCGTGGGCGGTCCGCCGGCTGCCGGCCGCCACCCGGGTCCGTATCGCGGCGACCGCGCTCGGCCCGGCCGGCGCGTGGTGGCTGCGCGACCGCTTCGAGAGCGGTGTGCCGGTCCTGCTCGGCCACCGGCTGCGGGCCGCGTCACCGGCCGCGGGGGGCGTACGGCTGGACCTCGCCACGCCCGCGGGCGCGAGGACCGCCATCGAGACGGAGCACGTCGTCGCCGCCACCGGCTTCGTCCCCGACCTCGCGCGGCTGCCGCTCCTCGACCGGACGGTGAGTGACGGGCTGTCAAGGGTGGGCGGCGGCCGGGCTCCCCGGCTGAACAGCCGGTTCGAGTCCTCGCACCCCGGTCTCTTCTTCGCGGGTCTGCTGACCGCGCCGTCCTTCGGGCCGTCCATGCGCTTCGTCTACGGAGCGGGCTTCACCGCGGACCGTCTGATCCGCGGGGTGCAGCGGCGGCTCGCGAGACGACCGCACTGACGCAACTGACGCAATTGACGTAACTGACGGACCCACGGCGAGCAGGGTCGCGGTACGGGGCGCCCCCCTTCCGCGGCCCCGCCGACCCGCGGCCAGCGCCCCTACGGGTGCTCGTGCCCCGGCGGGTGGTGCGGGTCGTGGCCGGGGATCGTGCCGTCCGCCTTGGCGACCAGGAAGAGGCCGGCCATGCCCATGTCGGAGTGGCTCTGCACATGGCAGTGGTACATCCAGGCCCCGGCGCCGACGTTTTCTCCGGCGATCACCTGGAAGCCGAAGGAGTCGGCGGGCCCGGTTATCTTGGTGTCGATGACGCGGCTGGGGTCGTCCGGGCCCTGGAGGAGCCCCGTACGGTTGTCCGCCCAGCGGTGACCGTGCACATGGAACGTGTGGTAGTACTCGCCGTGCGTGATCATGATGATCTCCACCCGGTCGCCGACCGTCGCCGTGAAGTCCGGCGTATGTCCCGCAGTTCTGTTGTTGATCGTCATGTCGTTGAAGACGATGGTGAACTGCTTGTCCGGCAGGATGTCGCCCTTCCTGCGCACCACGACGGGCCCGTACAGGCCGTTGCGGATGCCGCCGGTGCCGTGCTCGGTGCCGACCACGTGGTCGTGGTAGTGCCAGTAACCCGCGCTCCCCGGCCGCCAGGTGCCGTCCGTGCGCCTGCCCGGGGCGTGGGTGCGCCACGTGTACGTACGCTTCCCGCCCGGCTCCACCGTGCTCCCGTTGAGCTTGGTGCCGTCGCTGGCGATGTCGTAGTCCACCCCGTGCACATGCAGACTCGCCGCGACGTCCATGGTGTTCTCGAACTCGATGTGCAGGGTGTCGCCCTCGGTCAGCTCGATCAGCGGGCCGGGTATCGAGGCCTTGCCCTTCTGCGCCCCGTAGCCCATCTGCCCGTTGGGCAGCTTCTCCGCGTACAGCTTCAGATGGCGGACCTCGCCCTCGCCCTCCGCCCGTCCCGGCGGTCCCTTCGCCGCCGTGGCGGGGGAGGCCAGTGCCACCGGTCCGAGTGCCGCGGCGGCCGCCCCGCCGGCCAGAAGCCGTCGACTGAAGCTGCGTCTGGGCATGTTTGGGGCTGCCTCGGTCATGGTTCTCCCATCGGGCGGTGGCGGCCTGGTGGCGGCGTCTGCGGTACGAACTCGCCGCGCCCCGGCGGAGACCGGCGGGTCCGGGCGTACCCGGGATCGGCCACACGGTAGCCCTACGATCTTCGTTCATCCACATCCTGGACAAAGTTTGTTGTGTCACGGTCATAGCTCTTGGCGCACTGCGAAAAGAGGTCTAGCTTCATCGGCTGTTCCTGTGACCGGAGAGGGGGCGGGTGCACCATGAGGCAGACACCGCATCACATACCGTCGGCGAGAGCAGGGTTGAGCACCCGGCGGCTGAGCAGACTGCCGCGGCTGGGACTGCGAGGACCGAGGCGCCGGGCGGCGGGGCTGCGCAGCGGTCCGGTAGCCGCCTTACTGGCCGGAGCCCTCGCCGCGGCCGTGCTCGGCGGCACACCGGCCGCGGCCCGGCCCGAGCCGGTCCCGCGACCGGCGCTGGACCTTCCGTCCCCTCCCGGCGGGGAAGCCGTACGGGTCCTGGTCTTCCACGCATCCGCGGGCGAGGAGTCGCCGTCGGTGGACGCGGGCATCGAGGCCATCGAACGGATCGGCGGACAAGGCCCGAGTGCGGAGCACTTCACGGTCGACGCGACGGACGACCCCGTGATCTTCACTCAGGAGAAGCTCGGCGGGTACAACGCGGTCGTCTTCCTCACCGGCGGCGGCGATGTGCTGGACCCGGAGCAGGAGAGCGGCCTGGAGAGCTACATGGAGGCCGGCGGCGGCTTCCTGGGCATCCATGACGCGGCCCGTACGGAGCCGTACTCGACGTGGTTCACGGGCCTCGTCGGCGCACGGCCCGCGGCAGCCGGCGGCTCCGAGAACGTCCAGCGCGCCGTCGTCGAGGTCGGCGACCGGGCCCATCCGGCCACCAAGGACCTGCCGCTCCAGTGGAAGCGCCCGGACAAGTGGATCAACTGGGCGCCCAGCCCCTCCGGCGAAGTCCACACCGTCGCCCGGGTCAGGGAGAACTCCTACAAGCCCGGCGAGGGCGCCAACGGCTGGGACCACCCCGTTTCCTGGTGCCGTGACTACGACGGCGGCCGGTCCTTCTACACCGGCATGGGCGGCACCGCGGACAGCTTCCAGGAAGCGGACTTCCGCTCCCATCTGCGGGGCGCGCTGCTGTGGACGACGCGTCTCGCCCGGGCCGACTGCCAGGCGGCCATCACCGCCAACTACCGGGCGGAGCGCGTCACCCGGCCCAACCAGCCGGGCCAGTCCGACCAGATCGGGGAGCCCCACGGCCTCGTCACCGCCAAGGACGGCCGGGTTTTCTACATCGGCCGTGGCGGCGGCGACGGCGACAGCCCGGTGTCGACCGACTGGAACGACCCCGGCATCGGCAAAGGCCAGGGCACCGTTCACATCTGGGACCCGGCGACCAGGAAGGTCACCTTCGCGGGCGCCGTGACGGTTTTCGGCAACAAGGGCGGCGGCGATGAGCTGATCAAGAACGAGGAGGGCCTGGTCGGTATCGAGCTGGACCCGGACTTCCTCGACAACGGCTGGGTCTACCTCCACTACACCCCGCACGCGCAGATCAACCGCGATACGCACATGGCCGAGCGCCGGGTCTCCCGCTTCACCCTCGACCCGAACACCGACAAGCTCGACCTCGCCTCCGAGAAGGTCCTCCTGAAGTGGCCCGTCCAGATCCACAGTTGCTGCCACGCGGGTGGCGGCATGGCCTGGGACTCCAAGGACAACCTCTACATCGCCACGGGTGACAACAACTCCTCGGGGTTCAGCGGCGGTTACTCCGGCAACAACCCGGAGCCCGACTTCAAGGGCGTCTCCTACGCCGACGCCCGCCGCACCGCCGGCAACACCAACAACCTCAACGGCAAGATCCTCCGGATCCACCCCGAGGACGACGGCACCTACACCCTCCCCGAGGGGAACCTCTTCACCGGCAAGGAACAGGACGAGGGCGGCGGCAAGACCCGCGGCGAGATCTATGTGATGGGCGTGCGCAACCCGGCCCGCATCTCCGTGGACCGGACGACCGACACGCTGTACGCCGGGTGGGTCGGCCCCGACGCCGGCAGCCCCAGCACCGAGTGGGGGCCCGCCAAGTACGACACCTTCGCCGCGATCACCCACGCCGGGAACCGCGGATGGCCGTACTGCATGGGCAACAAGCAGCCCTACCGCGACCGTAACCTCCCCGACCCGGGCAAGCCGCTGGGCTGGTACGACTGCGACCACCTCAAGAACGAATCGCCCAACAACGACGGCCTGGTGAACATCCCGCCGGCGGAGTCCAACACCATCTGGTACTCCCCGCAGGGCGGCGCCCCCGACTTCCCGCGCAACGCCGCCGGCGTCCCCAGCTACAAGCTCGACGAGCAGAAGCTGCTGCTGCCGTGGCTGAAGGGCGGCGGCCAGGCGGCGATGAACGGCCCGGTGTACCGCTACGCGGAGGACGCAGGCGACGAGAAGTGGCCTGCGTACTGGGACGGCAAGTGGTTCGTCGGGGACTTCTACGACGGCGACCAGCCCCGGCACGCGGTGGTGACCGACCCGGCCACCGTCGACAAGGGCGGGCTGCCCGTCCACGCCGAGAGCCTCGACAAGATCGTCCCGGTCGGCGCGGACGGCATCCGCAACCTGATGGACTGGCGCTTCGGCTCCGACGGAGCGCTCTATGTCCTCGACTACGGACGCGGCTTCTTCACCTCCGACCCCAAGTCGGCGCTGTGGCGCGTCACCTACAAGGGCGGCGCGGCCACCCCGCTGCCGCGGGATCTGGCCCGTACGAGCGAAGGGGCGCGGCGGTGAAGCGGGGCATGTGGACAGCGCTGTTGACCGCCCTGCTGATGGTTGTCGGCCTGAGCTCGTCGGCGGCCCAGGGGCAAGGACAGCGGAAACGGCAGGAGCCGGCGGCCGCGGACCAGGTGCTGACCTGGACCGCCGGGGACGACATCACGAAGTACGCCTCCGCGCCCGCCACCGCGGTCGCCGGGAAGACCACGATCGTCTTCGAGAACAGCGCGGCGACCGGCAACACCACCGGCATGCCGCACACCCTGACCTTCGACGTCTCCGACCCCGAGTACAACAACGACGTCAATCTGAACATCCTCGCCAACCCCTCGGACGCCGGCGGCGGCAAGCACACGGCCGAAGTCACCCTCTCTCCGGGCCGATACCGCTACTTCTGCACGATCCCGGGCCACGGCCAGATGCAGGGCATCCTCGTCGTCACCGGCGGCGGAGGCGATGACACCACCGCGCCGGACACCTCGGCCACGGTGTCGGGCGAGAAGAACCCGGACGGCGCCTACATCGGCATGGCCACGGTCACCGTGACCGCGTCCGACACCGGCTCCGGTGTGAACACGATCGAATACGCCGTGGGGGACGGCGCGTTCCAGCCGTACACCTCCCCCGTCATGGTCCACGAGCCCGGCAACCACACGGTCCGCTACCGGGCGACGGACAAGGCAGGAAATACCTCCGAGGTGAAGTCCCTCGGCTTCGCGGTGGTCGCGCCGCCGACGGGCGACACGACACCACCGGAGACCTCCGCCGAGATCGACGGCGCCAAGAACTCGGACGGCGCGTACATCGGCAGCGCGAAGGTGACGGTCACCGCCACCGACGCGGACTCGGGCGTCGAGAGGATCGAATACTCCCTGGACGGCGGCCCGTACCTCGCCTACACCGCCCCCGTCACCGTCGACCGGGTGGGCCGGCACACCGTCAACCACCGCGCGACCGACAGGGCCGGGAACACCTCCGAGGCCGAGCCGGCCGTGTTCAGAGTGGCCGAGGGAGGCGGCGTGCCTGCCCCCGCCTGCCCGGAGTGGGACGTACGCCGCACCGTGATCGTCGGCACGGTCGACACCGGCATCCCCAACCGCGTCACCGGCAACCGCTGCACCATCAACGAGCTGATCGAGGACGAGAAGGACTGGACGTCCCAGGCGGTCTTCCTCAAGCACATGGCCGAGGTGACCGGCAAGCTGCTGGACGACGGCGTCATCGACCAGCGCGAGCACAGAGCGATCGACAAGGCGGCCAAGCAGTCCGGAATCGGCAAGCCCGGTCAGGGCGCGGGCTATCGGGACCTGTTCGACGGCACGAAGAAGTCCTTCGACCGGTGGGAGCACGTCGGCGGTGGTGCCTTCGGCCTGAACCAGGACGGCACGATCACCAGCGGCGGCAGTGTGCCGGGCATGGGCATGCTCTGGTTCCCGGGGCGGAAGTACGACGACTTCTCGCTGAAGCTGCAATTCCGCGACGACGCCCCGGGAACGGGGAACGCCAACAGCGGGGTCTTCGTACGCTTCCCGGACGTGTACGACCACCCGGAGGAGCCCCGCCCGGAGTGGGTGGCGATCACGTACGGGCACGAGCTGCAGATCCTCGACCGGCCCGACGGCGACCAGTACAAGACGGGCTCGGTCTACGGCTTCGACCGGGTGGGCCTCGGCGGCGCGGGCGTCACCCCCAAGGGCACGTGGAACGACTACGAGATCCGCGTGGTCGGCCAGCACTACTCGGTCCACCGCAATGGCGTGCTGATCAATGAGTTCGAGAACGTGGGAGGCCAGGAGTTCTCGCCGCCCCGAGGGGACGACCCGGGTACCGACGGCCGCCGGTACGCCTCCGGGTACCTCGGCCTCCAGACCCACGGCACCACGGATGTGATCTCCTTCCGCAACATCCGGATCAAGGAGCTGTAGCCGGGCGGCAGCGGCGCCGGAACGGTGACCGCCGGCGCTCAGCGCAAGCGCACGAGCGCATGTGTCCACGCGCGCTCGTGCGCTGCCACGGAGCCGTCATGGAGTCGCCGTGGAAGGGGAGAGATACGGCGCTCCGGGCCGGGGCGGGCTTGCGGACGCGGTGCGGCAGCCGGTGCCGGGAAACAGAAAAACCCCAGGTCCACTGGGGTCTCTGCTGGTGTCCGAGGGGGGACTTGAACCCCCACGCCCGATAAAGGGCACTAGCACCTCAAGCTAGCGCGTCTGCCATTCCGCCACCCGGACAAGGTGTCCGCCGGTCGGCCCACGGCCGTTCCGACGGGGAAAACCATAGCAAACATCCGGGCCTGCCCGATCACCCGGCCGGCGGGCGGAACGGCGTCTTCGGCGATCCGCCGTGACGCGCGTATGACAGCCGCATTGCGGCCTTGGGCTGCGGCGTCCGGAGGGGGAGGATGGCCCTGGACCCGGGGTGGAGCGGACCCGTACCCCCGGGCATCGGCGGCAGCGAACCAGAGGAGACAGCGTGAGCGAGTCGACGTCGGCCGCGACGGCCACCGGCGAGGACGAGGTAGTCGACCTGTGCCGGGAACTCATCCGGATCGACACGAGCAACTACGGGGATCACTCGGGGCCGGGCGAGCGGGCCGCCGCCGAGTACGTCGCCGAGAAGCTCGCGGACGTGGGACTCGAACCGAAGATCTTCGAGTCGCACCAGGGCCGGGCCTCGACCGTCGCGCGGATCGAAGGAGCGGACCCCTCGCGCCCCGCGCTGCTCATCCACGGCCACACCGACGTCGTCCCGGCCAACGCCGAGGACTGGGCCCATCACCCCTTCTCCGGTGAGATCGCCGACGGCTGTGTCTGGGGCCGCGGCGCGGTCGACATGAAGGACATGGACGCGATGACCCTCGCGGTCGTACGAGACCGGCTGCGCAGCGGCCGCAAGCCGCCGCGCGACATCGTGCTCGCGTTCCTCGCCGACGAGGAGGCCGGCGGCGTCTACGGCGCGCGGCACCTGGTCGATGAGCACCCGGATCTCTTCGAGGGCGTGACCGAGGCGATCGGCGAGGTCGGTGGCTTCTCCTTCACGGTCAACGAGAACCTGCGGCTCTATCTGGTGGAGACCGCCCAGAAGGGCATGCACTGGATGCGGCTGACCGTGGACGGCACCGCCGGCCATGGCTCGATGACCAACAACGACAACGCCATCACCGAACTGTCGGAGGCTGTCGGACGGCTCGGCCGCCACCGGTTCCCGGTCCGGGCCACCAAGACGGTACGGTCCTTCCTCGACGAGCTGTCCGACGCGCTCGGCACGCCGCTCGACCCGGAGGACATGGAGGCGACGCTCGCCAAGCTCGGCGGCATCGCGAAGATCATCGGGGCGACGCTGCGCAACACCGCGGCCCCGACCATGCTCGGCGCCGGATACAAGGTCAATGTGATCCCCGGGCAGGCGACGGCCCATGTGGACGGGCGCTTCCTGCCCGGGTACGAGGAGGAGTTCCTCGCCGACCTCGACCGGATCCTCGGCCCGCGGGTGAAGCGCGAGGACGTGCATGCCGACAAGGCGCTGGAGACCAGCTTCGACGGAAAGCTGGTCGACGCGATGCAGTCCTCGCTCCGGACGGAGGACCCGATCGCACACGCCGTGCCGTACATGCTGTCCGGCGGGACGGACGCGAAGTCCTTCGACGACCTGGGTATCCGCTGCTTCGGTTTCGCGCCGTTGCAGCTGCCGCCGGAGCTGGACTTCGCGGGGATGTTCCACGGTGTCGACGAGCGGGTCCCGGTGGAGGGCCTGAAGTTCGGTGTACGGGTACTGGACCGGTTCCTGGATCAGTGCTGATCGGCGCGGTCATATGGGCCCTCGCACGGCCCGTCGCATGGCCCCTGCGGCTGAAACGACATACCTCTGATCCGGGATTCGTACGTACTTCGCCGGAAAGAGTGAACGCGCCCACGGTCCCGTAGCCCTGTTCCCCCTTCCTCGTTACAGGCTGTGCAGTCCCGCGCTTGGGGGCGCTCGCCGGCAAGGAGGAAGAATGATCGAAAAGGTTGTCGCTGCTGCGGCTGCCACCGGCCGTCCGGCGCTCCTCGGCGCGGGTGCGGCCGTTGCCGGCTCCGCCACCCGTGGTGCCGGAGTGGGCTCCTCGGGAGGCGTGTCGGGAGACGCCGTTCCGGTGTCCGCCTGCTGAATCTCGGCATCGGCAACACCTGCGTCAACAAAAGACGTTGTGCCGCAACCCGTGAGGGTGTGATCCCGGGCGATTCCGGAGTACGCGCCATGCACTCCGGGACGCTGGTAATTCGCGAGCGGGCAATCGCCCGCGAGCATTCTGAAGGCAATAGGCAGCAGGGGAACAAACCTATGCGACAGGTCGCGAGGAAGAGTCTGATCACGGTTGCGGCTGCGAGCGGTGTGCTCGCCGTGACAGGTGGCTATGCGCACGCGGAAGGCGTGGACGGAAGCGCCCGGAACTCTCCGGGTATCGCGTCCGGCAATACGATCCAGGCGCCGGTGCACATTCCGGTCAACGTGTGCGGCAATACCGTCAGTGTCGTCGGGATTCTCAACCCGGCCATTGGCAACCGTTGCTCCAACGGATCCGCACAGGGGTCGAACGGCAACGGCTCCGGCGCCCGCGGCACGAGCAGCAACTCGGGCGGGCTGGGTTCGGGCAACACGGTCCAGGTGCCGGTCCACACGCCGGTGAACGTCTGTGGCAACACCGGCTCCGGCGGCGGCGTGCTGAACCCGGCCATCGGCAACACATGCACCAACGCCTCCGGGGGCAACAACCCGGGCGGGCCGCAGAACCCGGACAACCCGGATGGGCCCGACAATCCCGATGAGCCGGGTAACCCGGACGAGCCGGGCACGCCCGACAACCCCGGTAACCCGGACAACCCGGGTGAGGAGGGCGACCAGGGCGACCAGGGTGACCAGGGCGACCAGGGTGACCAGGGCGAGGTGGGGCACTCCTCGGGTCACAAGAAGCCGCAGACCGTCACCTCGCCCAAGGGCGAGGAGCAGCTGGCGCAGACCGGTGCCGACGTGCTGGGCTTCGCTCTGCCCGCGAGCGCGGTGCTGCTGCTCGGCGGAACGGTGCTCTACCGCCGTGCCCGCGCGGGGTCGAGGTCCTAGTCCCGGCGTACAACTGAACATCGGATGACGGAGCGGGCCCCGCGGCTGCGGGGCCCGCTCCGTATGTCCCCATTCGTTACCAGGTCGCCTGCAGTTGGCGAATGATCCGGCGCCGCAGCCGCACGCGGCGGCTGCCGTCCGGGTTCAGGCGCAGTCGGTCCAACTCCCAGTGTCCGTACTCGGCATGGTCGGTCAACAGGCGCGTGGCGGCCTTGCGGGAGACCCCTCTCGGCACGTACACGTCGCGAAATTCGTATTCCGGCATCGCATCTATTGTGCGGGCAAGGCCCTGGTGCGGATAGCGTCTGCACTATGTCTGATGCTGCGCAGCCATCCGCTGCCGAGGTACGCGCCGCCGCCGAGGCGGTCAAAGCCGCGCTGGACCGCCACCTCGACGCGGTCGAACGCAGGTCGGGGGAGGACGACCCGACCGTCTATGCCGCGTTCAACGAGTTGGCCGCGGCGGCCGAGGAGTACGACGAGCTGCTCTACGACGCCTACGACGAGGTCACCCCCTTCGAGATCCCGGGGGACGGCACGATGCCCGCGTACACCGGGCCCGATGAGCCGAGCGCGCTGAGTGTGCTGATCCGCCGGGACTATACGGTTCTGGAACCGCAGCGGCTGCTCTCCCAGGCGCAGCGGGTGGCCGACCTCGACCCCGATGTGGAGATCGGCGGCGGGGAGAACGGCGCCGAGGGCGAGGCCCGCAGCAGTGTCCATGCCGCGCTCGGTGTGCTGTTCGGCGAGTTCGAGCCGGACGAGATCGCTTCGCGGCACAAGGAGTTCGGGCTGGAAGAGGGCGACTCCACGCTGTGGGTGGCCGCGGCCGACGAAGCGACCGAGCCGGGGGAGTGGCTGAACGCCCCCTTCGACCAGGCGGACCCCGAGCTGGTCGTGTGCCGCTTCGACGTCAGCGCCGTGTTCGACGACGAGCTCGGGGGCGAGGACGAGGACACACAGGAGCGGCTCACGCTCGACTCCGAGCGCTGAGCGGCTCCTCCCTGTCCTCCGGTCCTTGACCGCCGGTCATCGCCGGTCATCGCCGGCCGGGGCTTACCCGGCCGGCGGTTCGAGCGTCTGCAGCAGTGTGCGCAGCCGTGTCGTGCGCTCCATCACCGGCACCTCGGCGACGGCGCGGGGCAGTGCCTGCTCCGCGCCGTGCACCACGGACAGATGCTGCTCGGCCCGGCCGAAGGCGGTGTAGACCCAGGAGCGGGTCAGCCCTCGGGTGGCGTCGCCCGGCAGCACCACGACGGCCGCAGGCCAGCGCATTCCGGCCGCCTGGTGCGCCGTGAGCGCCCAGCCGTGCCGTACGGTGCCGGCCACGCGGCCGGGCGGCACGACGACCTTCTCGCCGGCGCAGTCCAGATGCAGACCGTCGGCGTCGGCGGAGACCACCGTGCCCGGCAGGGTCCGGCCCGGAGCCGGGACGCAGGCGACACGGTCGCCCGGATCGAAGCCGCCGAAGCGGCCGGGACCGGGGTTGAGCCGCTCCTTGAGCGCCGCGTTCAGCGCCCGCGTCCCCGCGGCGCCGCCGTGTCCCGGGGTGATGACCTGCGTACGGTCCGAGGGCACACCGATGGCACGCGGCACCGAGTCGGCCACCAGCTGGACCGTGCGGTGCACCGCCTCCCCGGCGTCGCGCACCGGGACGATCACGACCTCCTTGCCGGGCGCCTCGACCTGGCTCAGCTCACCGATGCCGATGCCCGACACGAGCTCGCCGATGGGACCGGTGTCCGGGGTGCGCGAGGCGACCTGCGGGCAGGTGCGGGCCGCCAGGACATCGGCGAAGACCCTGCCCGGGCCGGCCGACCACAGCACGCCCGGGTCGCCGCTCAGCACGAGCCGGGCGCCGTCCGGCAGCGACTCGACCAGCATGGCGGCGGTCTCCACATCGAGCTGCGGGGCGTCCAGCACGGCGAGGACGTCGAGCGCGAGCATGCCGTCCTGGTCCCGCCCGGGCCCCTCGGCGCCGGACAGCAGTCCGGCAACGGTGACAGCCGCGTCGCCGGGACCGCTCGTACGGTCGCCGCGGCCGTCCCCCGCCGGTGCCTCGTCGCGCCGGGCCTGGGAATCGGCCGTGGCCGCGTCGCCGGGCCCGGCAGGCCGTCGGAGCGCGGCCTCGCTGTGCACGGCGGCGTAGGCCCGGAGCCCCAGCGCCCGGGCCGCCGCGACGACGGCCTCGGGCTCCGCTCGGGCCGCCTCGCCGCCCGTGTGGACCACCAGGCCGCTCTCCGCCGCGGCACGGATCAGCTCGGCGGCGGAGGGGGACTGCGCGGACCGCGCGGCCGTCTGCCAGTCGGCGGCCGAGGCCCCGGCGGTCGCGTGGGTCGCCTCGGCGTCGGACGCGTCCGTGTCGGCGTCGGCGGGGCGGGAAACCGAACCGCTTTCCGGGGCAAAGGTGTTGAGCAGCCGCGCGAGACCGTCGGCGAGGCTCTCCTCCGCGAGCGCGTATCGGTCGAGGCCCAGCAGGACCCGTACCGGCTGCTCCTCTCCCTCCTCCTCGTCCTCGGACCGTGTCCGCGTCGCACCGGGGGTGTCGAGGGCGTCCTGGAACACCAGCACCCCGCCGTCGGCGATGGCGGTGCGCAGGGCCTCCTCGGGGTCCGGGACCGACTGCTGGGCGAGAGCGGAGCTCAGGGCCGACGGCTCCAGCGCGGTGTGCCCCTCGAGCGCGGCGCGCTCCAGCAGCCAGTGGACGAGGGCCCGGGCCCGTCGTGCGTCGCCCGGTCCGGCCTCCGATCCGAGCAGGGCCCGGGCGAATCCGTCGGCCTGGTCGGGCCGTACGCCGGGGAGGGTGAGCAGCTGCCAGGGGTCCTCGCGCAGCGTGTGTGCCGCGCGCTCGCCGAGCGTCTCGAGGGCGGCGTCGGCCAGCGCCTCGGGCGCACCTCCGGCGGCCAGCACCTCCCGTACCGTCCCGCTCTGCGCCGGATGCCGCGCGGCGGGCGGCCCGGAGCGCGCGGGGCCCGGCCCCGCGGCTGTGCTGAGAGTTTCCGGCAAGTCCCCCCGGACAGGGGCTACGTCGCGCGGACCGGATACCGGCCCCTCCGGCGCGCCTCCCGGAGCGGGGCCCGTCGGCCCTCCGCCGCCGGGCCCGGCGCCGGTTCCGGGCGCGGGACGGACCGGACCGCCCCGGCCTGCCGCGCCGCTGCCCGCGGCCTGCTGTCCGCTTCCGCCTGCGCCGGGCGCGGTCTGGCGGCTCTGCTGCTGGGTGAAGAACGACGCGGCGGGCCGCTCTCCGCGCTCCACCGCCTTAACGGCCGCGGTGAGCGCCTCGGCGGCCGGCCGGCCGGCCCCGCCCTGCTGCCGGCCGTCGTCCGCCGAGCCCTTCGCCGACGACTCGCCGGACTCCGGCGCGGCGGCGGCAGGCGCCGTCGCGTCACCGTGACGGCCCTCGGCCCCGGCCTCCTCGGGGGCCGCCGCGGTCTCGCCGCCGCGCGCGCCCGCCGCGTCCCGCCCGGCGGATTGCGGCCGGTCGTCGCGTGCCGGGGCGGCGTCCTCCGGCGCCGGCGCGGCAGCGCCCTCGCCGACGGGGCGATCCGTGGTCACAGGGTGCTCCAGTCCTGGTCGGGGTAGTGGTGCACGGGCTCTGACACATCGTCCAGTGCCCGGTAGATCTCATCGGGAAGACTAAGCGCCTCCACTGACAATGCCGCCGTGAGCTGCTGCGCGTTGCGCGCTCCGACGATCGGGGCCGCCACCCCCGGCCGGTCCCGTACCCATGCCAGGGCCACCTGGAGCGGCGTGACCGCCAGGCCGTCCGCCGCGGTGGCCACCGCGTCCACGATCCGGCTCGCGGCATCGTCCAGATACGGGGCGACGAAGGCCGCCAGATGCGGCGAGGCGCCCCGTGAATCGGGCGGCGTCGCATGCCGGTACTTTCCCGTCAGCACGCCGCGGCCGAGCGGTGAGGTCGGCAGCAGGCCCACTCCCAGGTCCAGGGCACCGGGCAGCACCTCCCGCTCCACTCCGCGCTGCAGCAGCGAGTACTCCATCTGCGTGCTCGCCAGCCGGGTGCGGGAAACAGGCGCCGCCAGCTGCCAGGTGGCGGCCTTCGCGAGCTGCCAGCCGCTGAAGTTCGACACCCCCACATACCGCGCCCGCCCGGTGCTCACCGCGATGTCCAGCGCCTGCAGCGTTTCGTCGAGCGGTGTGGCGGGATCAAAGGCGTGCACCTGCCACAGGTCGACGTAGTCCGTGCCGAGCCGCTCCAGGGAGGAGTCCAGCGCCGCGAGCAGATGGCCGCGCGAGCCGTCGAAGCGCCGGTCGGGGTCGGGGACGCTGCCCGCCTTCGTCGCGATGACCAGGTCGCGGCGCGGCACCAGGTCCTCCATGAGCTGCCCGAGGAGGTACTCGGCACCGCCGTCGGCGTACACGTCCGCGGTATCGACGAGCGTCCCGCCGGACTCCCAGAAGACCTTCAACTGGTCGGCGGCGTCGTGCTCGTCGGTGTCCCGCCCCCAGGTGAGGGTGCCGAGCGCGATCCGCGATACGCGAAGGCCCGTACGGCCGAGGTGCCTCTGCTCCATGGGCCTTGAGATTACTGGCCAGGAGGCGCGAGCGGTGGCCTGTGGATAACCCGACACTGACGGATCGCCCCACCTCGCGCTAGAGTCCCCGCAACAGGGACGTTACTGAACGGTAAGGAGAGCGGCATGCAGCTCGGGATCAACCTCGGCTACTGGGGCGCCGGAATGGATGCGGACAACCTCGCGGTTGCCCGCGAGGCGGACAAACTCGGTTATGCCGTCTGCTGGGCCGCGGAGGCGTACGGATCCGACGCCCCCACCGTTCTGTCCTGGGTCGCTGCCCAGACCGAGCGGATCGATGTCGGCTCCGCCATCTTCCAGATCCCGGCCCGCGCCCCCGCGATGACCGCGATGACCGCCGCCACCCTCGACTCGCTTTCCGGCGGCCGGTTCCGCCTCGGCCTCGGTGTCTCGGGCCCGCAGGTCTCCGAGGGCTGGTACGGCGTCAAGTTCGACAAGCCCCTCGCCCGCACCCGCGAGTACGTGGAGATCGTCCGCAAGGCGATGTCCCGCGAGCGTCTGACCCACGAGGGCGAGCACTGGACCCTGCCGCTGCCCGGCGGTCCCGGCAAGCCGATCAAGCTCACCGTGCACCCGGAGCGTGAGCACATCCCGCTCTACATCGCCGCCATCGGCCCGAAGAACCTCGAGCAGACCGGCGAGATCGCCGACGGCGCGCTGGTCATCTTCTTCGCCCCGGAGCACGCGGAGGAGACCACGCTCGGCTCGCTGCGCGCCGGCCGCGAGAAGGCGGGCAAGACCCTCGAGGGCTTCGACATCGTGCCGACCGTCCCGCTGGCCATCGGCGACGACGTCAACGCCCTCGCCGATCAGTTCCGCCCGTACACCGCCCTCTACGTGGGCGGCATGGGCAGCGCGAAGCAGAACTTCTACAACAAGCTTGCCCAGCGCATGGGTTATGAGAAGGAAGCCGCCGAGATCCAGGAGAAGTACCTCTCCGGCGATAAACAGGGCGCTGCGGAAGCCGTCCCGCACCAGCTGATCGACTCCACCACGATGCTCGGCTCCGTCGACCGCATCGCCGACCGCATGCAGGCCTACGCCGGGGCCGGCGTCACCACGCTGTCCCTCGCCCCCGCGGGCTTCACGCTCGACGAACGCCTCGCCTCGCTGCGTGCGGGCGTCGAGGCCCTGGAGCGCGCCGGCCTGGCGGAGTAGCGCCCGGGAGGAACAACGGGAGGAGCAAGCGGCCCGGGGCGGCCGGAAGCCGGGATTCAGCCCGGCACCAGCCGCCCCAGCAGCCGTCCGAATGCGACCAGTCGCGCGATCTGCCCCGCACCGCCGTCGTCCAGGGACTTACTGAACCGGAAGGCCTCGGGCCGGAACCGCGCCGCCGTCAGAGGGGCTTCCGGGTCGCTGCCCGGGACCGGATTCAGCTCGTGCGGCGTACCCGTCGCGAGCACCAGATGCACCCCGCGGTCGACGCGCCGGCCCGACACGTCCCGCCCGACCAGCGTGCGCATCCCCACATGCCGGATGGAGCCCAGCGGCAGCACCTGTACGGACGAGTCGAGGACCGTGCTCCCCGGAGAGTTCTCATCCGCCAGCTCCTCGCTGTGCCACAGGATGAGCCGTTGTCCGTCGCAGACCGCGGCCTCCTGCCACACCGAGGTACCGGCCTCGGTCAGGTCCACCACCCGCTCCAGGGTGAAACCCCGCACCCGGCGCCGTCCCAGCACCCCGTCGATCGCGTCCAACGCGACCTCCGCGTGCAGGAAGTAGGCGCGCGCCGCGTCGTCCAGACGCTCGTACGGCGCCCAGTCGGCGCCTGCGGGCCCCAGGCGCCGGGGTGCGGTGCGGCTGCCCCGCGCCGCTCTGCTGAACTTGCCCACCCGTCTCACAACCCCCTCCAGGCTCGGAACAACCCTACCCAGGGGCGGTTGGGGGAGAGGCGAAGAGGTTTCCGCGGCCGTGGTGGGGGCTCGGGGGTCTTCCCCGCCACGGCCGTCATACGACACAACGCGGCGCGCCCCCTCGGGGTTACGCGCCCGAAGTGACCGTGCGCTCCGCCTTTCGGCGCAGTTGTCCGGTCCACGTGTTGCCCGACGACCCGGAGCCCATTTGACTTTCCCCTGGCGGACGCCCGTACGGAGGTGGCAGTGATGCTCTCGGCCCGAAGCCTGTTCCAGGAGATCCTCGACGACGACGAGTCGTTCCGGCTGTTCTGCTCCATCGCCGCCAGCGGCGAGGCGCAGGGCGGCTGGGAGAACGCCCGGATCGCCGCGCTCGTTCCCAAGTCCCGGCGCGAGCTGAGCCCCAAGATCGTCCGGCACGGTGCCGACGAGGACAAGCACGGCCGGATCTTCCAGGCCCTGATGCGCAAGCGCGGACTCGACCCGGTGGACGTCCCCGGGGACACCGACTACACGATGCTGCTGGAGCGGCAGGGCATCGGTCTCGCCCATGAGAAGCTGCGCGCCGACCAGCCGCTGACGGAGCGGGACATCGTCTGCTACCTGGCGCACAGCAGGGTCACCGAGCAGCGGGCCTCCGAGCAGATGCAGCTGCTGTGCAAGCACTTCGCCGACCACCCGGACCTGGGCCGCGCGGTCAGGGTGATCTCGAGCGACGAGGACAACCATCTCGCGTACTGCCACGAGGAGCTGCTGCGTCTCGTCGCTGAGGGGTACGGCCCGGCGATCCGGAAGATCCTGCGGGAGAGCGCGCTGGCCGAGATCCGGGTCTACCGCGATGTGAGTCTCGCCGTGATGGCGCACATGGGGCGCATCCTGGGCTGGTCGAAGCCCAAGGCGGCTGCCCTGGCAGCCGGGATCCACGCGGTGTACGCGTACGAGCGGGTCGCGGGCTGGCGCCGGATGGTCAGCCTGACGATGCCCGAGCGGCGGGACGCGCTCGGCGGTCCCGCGACGACGGCGCCCGAGTTCGCGTGAGGCCGGAGCCGCAGTCGCAGTCGCAGTCGCAGCCCGAGGCTAGGAGACGGGGCCGGTGGCCGGGAATGGGCTGAGCCGGGCTCGGACCGCTGCGGCAGGACCTACAGCCAGCCGCGGTGCTTGAACGTCCGGTAGAGCAGCACCACCGCGCCGGCCATGAGTATCAGCACCGACGGATAGCCCCAGACAGTCGTCAGCTCCGGCATGTGATCGAAGTTCATGCCGTAGACCCCGGCGATCATCGTGGGCACCGCGGCCATCGCCGCCCACGCGGAGATCTTCCGCATGTCGTTGTTCTGCCGCACACCCATCTGCGCCAGGTGTGCGCCCAGGATGTCGGAGAGCAGCCGGTCAAAGCCCTCGACGTACTCGTTGGCGCGCGTCAGATGGTCGTTGACATCGCGGAAGAACGGCTGCGCGTGCTCGTGCACGAACGGCACTCCGGGTCCGGTCAGCCGCAGCATCGGCTCGGCCAGCGGACCCGCGGCCCGGCGGAATTCGACCACCTGTCGCTTGAAGTTGTAGATCTGGGCCGCGGCGTTCTTCGTGTCCGCCCCGGTCGGGGCGAACACATCCGCCTCCAGCTCCTCCAGGTCCACCTGCAGCTCCGCCGCCACCTCGAGGTAGTGGTCCACGACCGCGTCGCACACCGCGTACATCACCGCCGTGGGGCCGTGCTTGAGGACCTCGGGCTCATCCTCCAGACGCTGCCGCACCTGGGCGAGCGGGGCGCCCTCCCCGTGCCGGACGGTCACCACGAACGAGTCGCCGACGAACACCATCAGCTCGCCCGTGGTCACCGTGTCGGCGGCGTCGTCGTAGAGGACCGGCTTGAGGACCATGAAGAGGGAGTCGTCGTACACCTCGAGCTTCGGCCGCTGGTGCGCGGTCAGCGCGTCCTCCACGGCCAGCGGGTGCAGTCCGAATTCGCTGGTCACAAGATCGAACTCCTTCTCGGTCGGTTCATGAAGACCGATCCAGAGAAAGGAGTCCCCCGCGGCGCGGGCCTCGTCGAGGGCGTCGGAGAAGTCGGCGGTGCCCTCGGTGCGGCGCCCGTCGCGGTAAATGGCACAGTCCACGATCACGCCCGGTATTCTCCACTGCCCGTGGGGGGGATGCACGGGGGGCCGGGTTGCGCGGACCCGTAGGGTTTGGGACATGCCCACGCTGATCCTCGTACGGCACGGCCGCTCGACCGCGAACACCGCGAAGGTACTCGCGGGGTGGACGCCCGGAGTCGCTCTCGACGAGCGCGGCGCCGCACAGGCGGCCGCGCTGCCCGGCCGGCTGGCGGGACTGCCGCTGGCCGCCGCCGTCACCAGCCCTCTGCAGCGCTGCCTGGAGACGCTGCGCCCGCTCCTCGATGCCCGCCCCGGTCTGCCGCTGCACGAGGACGAGCGGATCGGTGAGTGTCACTACGGCGACTGGAGCGGCCGCAAGCTCGCGGAACTCGCCGACGAGCCGCTGTGGACCACCGTCCAGCAGCACCCTTCGGCCGCCGAGTTCCCCGGGCCGGAGGGCGAGTCCGTACGGGCCATGCAGGCGCGCGCGGTCGACGCCGTACGGGACTGGAACGCCCGGATCGAGGCGGAGCACGGCGCAGACGCCGTGTATCTGATGTGCTCGCACGGCGACATCGTCAAGTCACTGGTCGCCGACGCCCTCGGTCTGCATCTGGATCTCTTCCAGCGGATCTCCGTCGAGCCCTGCTCGGTCACCGCGATCCGCTACACCCCGCTGCGGCCGTTTCTGCTCCGGCTGGGCGACACCGGAGAGTTCCGCGCGCTGGCGCCGGACGGGAACGGATCGGGCGGCGCCGACGGCGACGCCGCCGTGGGCGGTGCCGCGGGCGCACCGTGATCGCCACGCGCAGTAGGGTGGACGGGCCGCGGCACCGGCACGCGTGACTACGCGGCCGACCCGATGCGCACCGCCCAGACCCCCTGCAGTCGATCACAAGGGAGCAGGACGTGTCCCGTCAGGTGTTCCTCTATGACCCCCCGGACCGGTTCGTCGCCGGTACGGTCGGGCTGCCTGGCCGCCGGTCCTTCTTCCTCCAGGCGACCGGAGCCGGCCGGACCACCAGCGTCGCCCTTGAGAAGACCCAGGTCGCCGCGCTCGCCGAACGGATCGACGAGCTGCTGGACGAGGTCGTGCGCCGTACGGGAGGCAACGCGCCGGTGCCGGCCGTCGCCCCGTCCGAACTCAGTGACTCGGCTCCCCTCGACGCCCCCATCGAGGAGGAGTTCCGCGTCGGCACCATGGCGCTCGCCTGGGACGGCGAGGAGCAGCGCATGATCGTGGAGGCACAGGCGCTGGTCGAGCTCGAAGCGGAGACCGACGAGGACCTCGCCGAGGCCGAGGAGCGGCTTCTGCAGGACGAGGAGAACGGTCCACCGATGCTGCGGGTCCGGCTGACCGGTCCGATGGCCCGTGCGTTCGCCAAGCGTGCGCTCGAGGTGGTCAACGCCGGGCGCCCGCCGTGCCCGCTGTGCAGCCTGCCGCTCGACCCGGAGGGACACGTATGTCCGCGCCAGAACGGATATCGCCGCGGGGCATGACGCCGGCGGAGCCGTCCGGGCCGGACGGCTCCGCCGATGCCGGCCCGGCGGGGAGCGATGCGGCGGACGCGGTGGCGAGTGACGCGGCGAACGATGCGGGGCACGAACTGCTCGCGCTCGGTGAGCTGACGGTCCGCGGGCGGGTCCGGGAGGCGTCGAACGCGGTGCTGCACTGCGCCGTGGAGTTCGACGGGCAGCGGGCCGCCTGCGTCTACAAGCCGGTCGCCGGGGAGCGCCCGCTGTGGGACTTCCCCGATGGCACCCTCGCTCAGCGCGAGGTGGCGGCGTACGAGCTCTGCCGCGCCATGGGCTGGGATCTGGTGCCTCCGACCGTGCTGCGCGACGGCCCGTACGGCGAGGGCATGTGCCAGCTGTGGATCGAGGCCGACCCCGGAACCGAGCTGCTGGCTCTCGTCGACGGAGAGAAGCCGGGGGCCGGATGGAAGGCCATCGGCTTCGCCGAGGTGGGCGAGGGCGAAACGGCACTGCTGGTGCACGCGGACGACGCGCGGCTGCGCAGCGTCGCCGTGCTCGACGCGGTGATCAACAATGCCGACCGCAAGGGCGGTCATCTGCTGCCGACGACCGACGGCCGGCTGTACGCGATCGACCACGGCGTGACCTTCAACGCCGAGGACAAGCTGCGCACGCTGCTCTGGGGCTGGGCGGGGGAGCCGCTCACCGAGGAAGCGCTCGATGCGCTCGGCCGGCTCTCGGCGGAGCTGGCCGAGGACGGCGGGACGGCCGCCCGTCTGGCCGAGCTGATCACGGCCGTCGAGCTGGATGCCGTACGGGCCCGGGTCGCCGGGCTGCTGCGCACCGGACTGCACCCCGAGCCGGGCGGACGGTGGCCCGCGATTCCCTGGCCGCCGGTCTGAGTGTCCAGCCGCCGGTCCGTGTGTTCGAGGCTCCTGGCGGCCCGGTACCGGATGACGCGGCCGGGCGTTGATATCGGCTCGCTCTTCCGGCGCCCGGCGTTCGCCCTCGGCCCGCGCGCGCGGTGGGCGGGTGGCGCGAACGCCCCCAACCATGCTCAGGGGCGATCGCGCAAGGGTGCCGATCCGGCCATCCCTGTGTCTCCGGTTCGTATGCGGAACGCGCATCCGGTTAGGCTCAAGGCATGTATGCCTGGCCCGCTTCTGAGGTACCCGCCCTGCCCGGCAGGGGCCGCGACCTCCGGATCCACGACACCGCGACCGGGGAGACGATCACCCTTGACCCCGGCCCCGTCGCCCGCATCTACGTCTGCGGGATCACTCCGTACGACGCCACCCATCTGGGTCATGCGGCGACCTACAATGCGTTCGACCTCGTTCAGCGCGTGTGGCTCGATACGAAGCGGCAGGTTCACTACGTTCAGAACGTCACCGACGTCGACGATCCGCTGCTCCAGCGGGCGGAGGCCACCGGCACCGACTGGGCCGAGCTCGCCGAGCGCGAGACCGCCCTTTTCCGCGAGGACATGACGGCGCTGCGGATGCTCCCGCCCCGGCAGTACATCGGCGCCGTCGAAGCGATACCCGGCATCGTGCCGCTCGTCGAACAGCTCCGCGACGCGGGCGCCGCGTACGAACTCGACGGGGACATCTACTTCTCCGTGGAGTCCGACCCCGCCTTCGGTGAGGTCTCCGGTCTCGACACCGAGGCCATGAGCGAACTGTCCGCCGAGCGCGGCGGCGACCCGGAGCGCCCGGGAAAGAAGAACCCCCTCGATCCGAGGCTGTGGATGGCCGCCCGCGAGGGCGAGCCGAGCTGGGACGGCGGCACACTCGGACGCGGCCGCCCCGGCTGGCACATCGAGTGCGTCGCCATTGCCCTCGACCACCTCGGCATGGGCTTCGACATCCAGGGCGGCGGCTCCGACCTCGCCTTCCCGCACCACGAGATGGGCGCCTCGCACGCCCAGGTGCTCACCGGTGAACACCCCTTCGCCAAGGCCTATGTGCACGCCGGCATGGTCGCGCTGAACGGCGAGAAGATGTCCAAGTCCAAGGGCAATCTGGTCTTCGTCTCCGCTCTGCGCCGTGACGGGGTGGACCCGGTGGCGATCCGGCTCGCCCTGCTGGCCCACCACTACCGCGCCGACTGGGAGTGGACGGACGCGGTGCTGGACGAGGCCTTCGAGCGGCTCGGCCAGTGGCGAGCGGCGGTTTCCCGGCCCGACGGGCCGCCCGCCGACGCACTTGTCGAGGAGATCCGTGAGGCCCTCGCGAACGACCTGGACGCGCCGGCGGCGCTCGCCGCGGTCGATCGCTGGGCTGCGGCACAGCAGTCCGCGGGCGGCACCGACGAGGGAGCACCCGGCGTGGTGTCGCGCGCCGTCGACGCGCTCCTCGGCGTGGCTCTGTAGCCCGAAACGGCCCGCACGCCCTGTGGGAGAGGGGCGCTCCTTCGCCGAAGGAGCGCCCCTCTTCGTATGCGGGGGTGAGCAGTTGAGCCTGCCCTTGGGCGGTGGAGACGCGCGCCGCGCCGCCCGCGCGGATTACCGGCTACTCGTCCTACTCGTCGCCGGAGCCGGATGCGGAGCCTGAGCCGCCTGTCTCCGTGCCGGGGCCGGAGCCCGAGCCGGTATCCGTGCCCCCGTCAGTCCCGGTGCCGGTCCCGGTACCGGTGTCCTTGCCCGGCCCTGAGCCGGTCTCGGACGCCGGTCCGGTGTCCGTCTGGTCGTCCTCGTTCCTGGCGTCCTTGGCCGGAGGCTTCGGCGGCCGCCTACGCCCGCCCGAGGTGCCCCGGCGATACGAGCCGGCGTCCCGCCCGGCATCCCGACCGTCGGCCGTCCCGCCACCCTCGGTCGCGTGCCCGCCCGGCTGCGCGGGCCCCGGCTGCCCGTCCCGCCGCCGCAGATAGCGCTCGAATTCACGGGCGATGGCCTCACCCGACGCCTCCGGAAGCTCCGCCGTGTCGCGCGCTTCCTCCAGCGACTGGACGTACTCGGCGACCTCGCTGTCCTCGGCCGCCAGCTGGTCCACCCCCAGCTGCCACGCCCGGGCGTCCTCCGGCAGCTCGCCCATCGGGATCCGGATCCCGATGAGGTCCTCCAGACGGTTGAGCAGCGCGAGCGTCGCCTTGGGGTTCGGAGGCTGCGAGACGTAGTGCGGTACGGCCGCCCAGAGGCTCACCGCGGGCACGCCCGCGTGCGTGCACGCCTCCTGCAGGATCCCCACGATGCCGGTCGGCCCCTCGTAGCGGGTCTCCTCCAGATCCATCGTCCGGGCCAGATCGGGGTCGGAAGTGACGCCGCTGACCGGGACCGGGCGGGTGTGCGGGGTGTCGCCGAGCAGCGCGCCCAGGACGACCACCATCTCCACGCCCAACTCATGGGCGAATCCCAGGATCTCGTTGCAGAACGAGCGCCACCGCATGCTCGGCTCGATGCCCCGCACCAGGACGAGATCCCGCGGTTTCGGGCCGCTCACCCGGACCACCGACAGCCGTGTGGTGGGCCAGGTGACCTTCCGGACACCGCCCTCCAGGAATACGTTCGGCCGGTTGACCTGGAAGTCGTAGTAGTCCTCGGCGTCCAGCGCCGCGAAGACCTCGCCCTTCCATTCCCGGTCCAGATGCCCGACCGCGGTGGAGGCGGCGTCGCCGGCGTCGTTCCAGCCTTCGAACGCGGCCACCATGACCGGGTCGATCAGCTCGGGAACCCCCTCGAGCTCGATCACCCAGCGCCTCCTTCCGACCGGGCTGGTCGTCTGGGACCCCCCGGCTGCCGTTCCATTGCGTGCGCCCCCAAGCCTACGGCTTCGCGGTTCCTCGTCCGCAGCCCCCTGCAGAGAGTCGCCAGCAGATTCATCCGAGCTGTTCCGGGCAACTTCCGGCAGACCGCTGGACGCTGGCGCCCTATCGAGGCTATACATCGGACCACCGGGAAAGGTCCGATGTTCTTACGCCTGTGTCCGGAGGGTCGAGCGAAGCCACTGCTCCACGCTCGCGATGTGCACCGTCGCCCAGGAGCGAGCCGCCTCCGCGTCGCGGTCCCGCAGGGCGGCCAGGATCGCGCGGTGCTCGTGGAGTGTCCGGCTCACCGCGTCCTCCTGGGTCAGCCCGCGCCAGATACGGGCCCGGGTCGTGGGCCCGGACAGCCCGTCGAGCAGCGAGCACAGCACCGAGTTGCCGCCGGCCTGCACGATGCCCCGGTGGAACTCCAGGTCACTCGCGACCAGTTCCTCCACCGAGGGGTCCGGCCCCAGCGCGTCCAGCTGGGCGCCGAGCCCATCGATCTCCTCGGTGCTGATGCGGGTGCTGGCCAGAGCGGTCGCCGCGGGCTCCAGCATCCGGCGGACCGCCAGGAACTCCAGTGCGGTGTCGTCGCGGTGGAAGTCCACCACGAAGCTCAGTGCCTCCAGCAGCAGTTGGGGATCGAGGCTGGTGACGTACGTGCCGTCGCCCTGCCGCACATCGAGGATGCGGATGAGGGAGAGTGCGCGCACCGCCTCGCGCAGCGAGTTGCGTGACAGCCCGAGCTCCGCCGCGAGTTCGCTCTCCTTCGGCAACCGGTCGCCGGGGCGCAGCGCGCCGGAGACGATCATTCCCTTGATCTTCTCGATCGCCTCGTCGGTGACGGCCATGAACGCCTCCTCGTCCGGGGTCAGGCTCTCTTCAGGGCCGAGACCTCCGATGTATCGGCTCATTATGCCCGGTGCGCCACGGCTCACGGACGTCGCTTGCACGACGGACCCGGCCGTGTGGTTGCCGCCGCCGTGGTTCCCCGCCCCGCATACGCCTGATCCAAGTGACCGGAATCCGCCCGTGAACGCGGGCCCCGGTCGACGCCGGGCCCCGCCCGCAGCGAGAAGGGCAAGGCAAAGGGGGAGAGGCCCCCATGGCCTCTCCCCCCTCGATCCCGCGATCAGGCCTTCTCGGCCAGCATCTCCTTGACCCGGGCCCGTACGTCCTCGCTGTCCTGGCCGCGGATCGTCAGGGTCGTACGGCGGCGCAGCACGTCGTCGACCGTCTCGGCCCACTCGTGGTCCCGGGCGTAGACGACCTGCGCCCAGATCTCCGGGCCGTCCGGGTGGATGCGCTCACCCAGCGCCGGGTCCTCGTTGACGAGCCGGGCGATGTCGAAGGACAGCGAGCCGTAGTGGGTAGCCAGCTGACGGGCAGTCAGCGGATCCATCCGTACGCCCGGCTCGCGGTCCACCAGCAGCCGGTGCGCCACCGCGTTGGGGTTGGCTATCCCGGGCAGCGGCACCCGCCGCGGCAGCCGGGAGAGCGGCTCCATGTCCTCGTTCAGCGGCGTGCCGGGCAGCTGCGCGAGCTTGTTCATCACCGTGCGGCCGATGTGCCGGTACGTGGTCCACTTGCCGCCGGCGACCGACAGCATCCCGCCGCGGCCCTCGCTCACCACCGTCTCGCGCTTCGCCGACTCGGTGCCGCCCGGCCCGCCGGGCAGCACCCGCAGACCGGCGAAGGCGTAGGTGATCAGGTCGGGTGAGAGGTTCTCGTCGCGCACCGAGAAGGCGGCCTCGTCCAGTATCTGCTGGATGTCGGTCTCGGTGGCGCGCACGTCCGCCGGGTCGCCCTCGTACGCCTCGTCGGTGGTGCCCAGCAGGAGCTGGTCCTCCCACGGCAGTGCGAAGGTGATGCGGTACTTGTCGATCGGGGTGGCCATCGCGGCCTTCCACGGCGCCTTGCGCTTGAGCACGATGTGCGCGCCCTTGGAGAGGCGGATGCTCGGTGCCGCGCCCTTGTCCTCCAGCTTGCGCAGGTGGTCCACCCACGGGCCGGTGGCATTCAGCACGACCCGCGCGTCGACACCGAACTCGGTGCCGTCCAGGCGGTCCTTGAGCTCCGCGCCCGTCACCCGGCCGTGCGTGAAGCGCAGCCCGGTCACCTCGGCGTGGTTGAGCACGACGGCGCCCGACTCGACGGCGGCGCGGACCGTCATGACGGCCACCCGCGAGTCGTTCATCTGGTGGTCGTAGTAGACCGCGACGGCCTTGAGGTTCTCCGTACGCAGCCCGGGGTTGCCGGCCAGGGCCTTGGCCGGGGAAATGACCTTGCCGACGCCGTCGCCGAAGGCGGACAGTGCCGAGTAGGCGAAGACGCCGGCGCCCAGCTTGGTCGCGCCGACCGGTCCGCCCTTGTAGACCGGCAGATAGAAGGTGAGCGGGTTGACCAGGTGCGGGGCCACGTCCTTGGCCAGCACCCGCCGCTCGTGGTGGTTCTCCGCCACCAGCTTGACCGCGCCGGTCTGCAGGTAGCGCAGACCGCCGTGCACCAGCTTGGAGGAGGCGGAGGAGGTGGCGCCGGCGAAGTCGCCGGCGTCCACCATCGCCACCCGCAGCCCGGACTGCGCGGCGTGCCAGGCCACCGAAGTGCCCAGGATTCCGCCGCCGATCACCAGGAGGTCGTACGTGGCCTTCGAGAGCCGTTCCCGGGTCTCGGCGCGGCGAGCGTGGGATGTACCACGTGAACCGGCAGCCGGGTGCGTCCCGAGGCTCGGGACGCTCTGCAGGGTGCTCATGTTTACTCCTCGTCCTCGATCCAGCTCATGGTCCGCTCGACGGCCTTGAGCCAGCTCTTGTACTCGCGGTCGCGTACGTCCGCGTCCATTCGGGGTGTCCACTCGGCCGCCCGGCGCCAGTTGGCGCGCAGGGCGTCGGTGTCGGGCCAGAAGCCGACGGCCAGGCCGGCGGCGTAGGCAGCGCCGAGGCAGGTGGTCTCGGCGACCATCGGCCGCACCACGGGTGCGTCGAGGACGTCGGAGAGCGTCTGCATCAGCAGGTTGTTGGAGGTCATACCGCCGTCGACCTTGAGCGCCTGGAGCTCGACGCCCGAGTCCTTGCTCATCGCGTCGACGATCTCGCGGGTCTGCCAGGCGGTGGCCTCGAGCACGGCGCGCGCGATGTGCGCCTTGGTCACATAGCGGGTCAGGCCGGCGATCACACCGCGGGCGTCGGAGCGCCAGTACGGGGCGAACAGGCCGGAGAAGGCGGGTACGAAGTAGGCGCCGCCGTTGTCCTCGACCGAACTGGCCAGGGTCTCGATCTCCGCGGCGCTGTTGATCAGGCCCATCTGGTCCCGCATCCACTGCACCAGCGAGCCGGTGACCGCGATCGAGCCCTCGAGGGCGTAGACCGCCTTCTCGTCGCCGATCCGGTAGCCGACGGTCGTCAGCAGGCCGCTGTAGGAGTTGATGGCCTTGTCGCCGGTGTTCATCAGCAGGAAGGTGCCGGTGCCGTAGGTCGACTTGGCCTCGCCCTCGGCGAAACAGGTCTGGCCGAACAGCGCCGCCTGCTGGTCACCGAGCGCGGAGGCGACCGGGACGCCCTCCAGGACGCCCTTGGCGGCGCCGTACACCTCGGCGGAGGAGCGGATCTCCGGCAGCACGGCCGCCGGGATCTCCATCGAGGTAAGGATCTTGTCGTCCCACTGCATGTCGTGCAGGTTCATCAGCATGGTGCGGGAGGCGTTGGTGACGTCCGTGACGTGGACGCCGCCCTCCGTGCCACCGGTGAGGTTCCAGATGACCCAGGAGTCCATGGTCCCGAAGAGGATCTCGCCGGCTTCCGCTCGCTCGCGCAGGCCCTCGACGTTGTCGAGCAGCCAGCGGATCTTCGGTCCTGCGAAGTACGCGGCGAGGGGGAGGCCGGTCTCGCGGCGGAACCGGTCCTGGCCGACGTTGCGGCCGAGCTCCTTGCACAGGGCGTCGGTACGGGTGTCCTGCCAGACGATGGCGTTGTGCACCGGCTCGCCGGTCGCCTTGTCCCAGAGAACGGTCGTCTCACGCTGGTTGGTGATGCCGATGGCCTTGATGTCGTCGCGGGTGATACCCGCCTTGTCGAGGGCGCCGGCGACGACCTGCTGGACATTGGTCCAGATCTCGGTGGCGTTGTGCTCCACCCAGCCCGGCTTCGGGAAGATCTGCTCGTGCTCCTTCTGGTCGACGGAGACGATCCGGCCGTCCGTGTCGAAGACGATGCAGCGGCTGGAGGTGGTGCCCTGGTCGATGGCGGCGATGAACGGGCCGGCGGTGTGCGCGTCGGTCACGGTGTGCTCCTGGAAGTGAAGAAGACGTCAGGGAGGGCTTACGCGAAGGCGAGCTCGTACAGACCGCCGGCGAGAGCGCCGCCGATCAGCGGTCCGGCGACCGGGATCCAGGCGTAGCTCCAGTCGGATCCGCCCTTGTTGGGCAGCGGCAGCAGGGCGTGCACGATACGCGGACCGAGGTCACGAGCCGGGTTGATGGCGTAGCCGGTGGGCCCGCCCAGCGAGAGGCCGATACCGACGACCACGAGCGCCACGATCAGCACACCGGTGCCGGAGACGCCCAGGCCCTTGGTGAGACCGAGGGTGAGAATCGCGAGGACCAGCACCGCGGTGCCGATGATCTCGGTGGCGAGGTTCTGTGCCACGTTCCGGATCTCCGGGCCGGTGGAGAAGACACCGAGAACCGGGCCCGCAGTGGGGGAGACGCTCTTGTCGACGAGACCTTCCTCGTCCTCCTTCGCGACGATCTCCGGGTCGGTCAGGTGGGCGTGGAACTGGCCGTAGTACGCAAGCCAGGCCAGGGTGGCACCGATCATCGCGCCGAGCATCTGACCCGCGAAGTAGACCGGCACATCGCCCCACTCGCCGCTGGTGATGGCGATGCCGACGGTGACCGCCGGGTTGAGGTGCGCACCGGAGAGCGGGGCGGATATGTAGGCGCCGGTGAGGACGGCGAAGCCCCACCCGAAGGTGATGGCGAGCCAGCCGGCGTTGAGGGCCTTCGAACGCTTCAGGATAACGGCGGCGACCACGCCGGCGCCGAGCAGAATGAGAACGGCGGTACCGATGGTCTCGCCGATGAAGATGTCGGAGCTGGACACCCGCGACTCCTTTTCCTTCGTCCAGGGAAAGGCGGGCCACGGGGTCCCACCCGTTTGGCCCGCGCCCTCGGTGAGGGCGGTGACCGGTCCGCAGCAGAAGCCCACCATAGCGAAAATTATCGGCAGGTGTTCGACAATGCCGACCGGTGAACGGCAGTTTTCTTCACGGCCAAGACCCCGTCAAGAGTCGCGCCACGGCAATCTCGTTCCGTTGTCCAAGCGTGACGCGCAGCCCGGACGCCCCCGGTGACAGGCGGCAACGCAGGGTCAGAAACGACCCGCGCCCAGATCCCGTGACACCGCGCGTGCGCAGTCCCGTACGGCCGCGACCAGCGACGATCGCAGCTCGCCGGCATCGCAGACCCGCTCCACCGCTCCGGTGATGCCCACCGCGCCCACCGGCATCCGGCGCCGGTCGTGGATGGGGGAGGCGACCGAGGCGACGCCGTCCCAGGTCTCCTCGACGTCCGCCGCCCAGCCGCGCGCCCGGGTGAGGTCGAGAACGCCCTCGAAGTCGCCGAGGCCGGTCACCGTATGGGCCGTGAACGTCTTGCGGTCCGCCTCGATCACCTGGCTGTGCGCCACCGGGTCGTACGCCGACAGCGCCTTGCCCAGCGCCGTGCTGTGCAGCGGCTGCATGGCGCCGACCTCCAGCACCTGCCGGCTGTCGTCCGGCCGGAAGACGTGGTGCACGATCAGTACGCCCTGCTGGTGCAGCACGCCCAGATAGACGCTCTCGCCGCTGGAACGCGCCAGATCGTCGGTCCACACCAGCGCCCGCGCCCGCAGCTCGTGGACGTCCAGATAGCTGTTGCCCAGGCGCAGCAGCTCCGCGCCGAGCTGGTAGCGGCCGGAGGTCGGGTCCTGCTCGACGAAACCCTCCTGCTGGAGGGTGCGCAGTATGCCGTGGGCCGTGCCCTTGGCCAGGCCAAGAGCGGTGGCCACATCGGACAGGCCGAGCCGGCGCTCCCCGCCGGCAAGCAGCCGCAGCATCGCAGCCGCTCGCTCGAGCGACTGGATCGTCCGCGCCATACGGGCAACCTCCTCCACCACCAAGGGTTCGACAATGCTGAACACTATCGGTGAATGCCGACCTCGTGGTACCGCCGGAGTGTCCCCAAACTGCACCGAACGGCTGCCCACCACCGGAGTTACCCGCGGCTGTCCGCCCGCTGGAACACCCTGAGCGGTAATGCCGCCGAAGGTTACGCTTGCCGGGTGCGCCCTCCACCGGTGGGCGCAAAGCCGACAGCCGTCGCACTCCAGGGAGCCCTTCCATGGCCTCGTACGAGCCATCAGACGCCGCCATCGCCCGAGCCTCCGCACTGCGTGAGGCGCTCGCCACCCGAGTGGTGGTCGCCGACGGAGCGATGGGCACGATGCTCCAGGCGCAGGATCCGAGTCTGGAGGACTTCCAGCAGCTCGAAGGCTGCAACGAGATCCTCAACGTCACCCGTCCCGACATCGTGCGCTCCGTCCACGAGGAGTACTTCGCCGTTGGCGTGGACTGCGTGGAGACCAATACGTTCGGTGCGAACTTCGCGGCGCTCGGCGAGTACGACATCGCCGAGCGGATCTTCGAGCTGTCGGAGTCGGGCGCCCGTATCGCCCGCGAGGTGGCCGACGGGTTCGCGGCGGGGGACGGGCGGCAGCGCTGGGTGCTGGGCTCGATCGGCCCCGGCACAAAGCTGCCGACGCTGGGCCACGCCCCCTTCAAGGCACTCCGGGACGCCTACCAGCAGAACGCCGAAGGGCTCATCGCGGGCGGCGCGGACGCGCTGCTGGTGGAGACCACGCAGGACCTGCTGCAGACCAAGGCCTCGGTGATCGGCGCCAAGCGGGCGCTGAAGGAGACCGGGATCGATCTGCCGCTGCTGGTCCAGGTGACGGTGGAGACGACCGGCACCATGCTGCTGGGCTCGGAGATCGGTGCGGCGCTGACCGCCCTGGAGCCGCTGGGCATCGACATGATCGGCCTGAACTGCGCGACCGGCCCGGCGGAGATGAGCGAGCACCTGCGCTATCTCGCCCGGCACGCCCGCACCCGGGTCTCGGCGATGCCGAACGCCGGCCTTCCCGTGCTGGGCAAGAACGGAGCGCACTACCCGCTCACGCCCGAGGAGCTGGCCGACGCGCACGAGGCGTTCGTCCGGGATTACGGCCTGTCGCTGGTCGGCGGCTGCTGCGGTACGACGCCCGAGCATCTGCGGCAGGTCGTGGAGCGGGTCCGTGACACCGCGCCCACCGAGCGGCAGCCGCAGCCGGAACCGGGTGCCGCCTCGCTCTACCAGACCGTCCCCTTCCGCCAGGACACCTCGTACCTGGCCATCGGCGAGCGGACGAACGCCAACGGCTCGAAGAAGTTCCGGGAGGCCATGCTGGCGGGCCGCTGGGACGACTGCGTGGAGATGGCCCGCGACCAGATCCGCGAGGGCGCCCACCTGCTCGACCTCTGCGTGGACTACGTGGGCCGCGACGGCGCGGCGGACATGGAGGAGCTGGCCGGGCGGTTCGCCACCGCGTCCACGCTCCCCCTGGTGCTGGACTCCACCGAGGTGGACGTGCTCCGCGCCGGGTTGCAGAAGCTGGGTGGCCGCGCGGTCATCAACTCCGTCAACTACGAGGACGGGGACGGGCCCGAGTCGCGCTTCGCGAAGGTGACCGCTCTGGCGGTCGAGTACGGTGCGGCGCTGATGGCGCTGACCATCGACGAGGAGGGCCAGGCCCGTACGGCCGAGCACAAGGTCGCCATCGCCGAGCGGATCATCGCCGACCTGACCGGCAACTGGGGGATCCAGGAGTCGGACATCCTCATCGACTGCCTGACCTTCACCATCTGCACCGGGCAGGAGGAGTCCCGCAAGGACGGCGTCAACACCATCGAGGCCATCCGCGAGCTCAAGCGTCTCCATTCGGAGGTGCAGACCACCCTCGGCCTGTCCAACATCTCCTTCGGCCTGAACCCGGCCGCCCGCATCGTCCTGAACTCCGTCTTCCTGGACGAGTGCGTCAAGGCCGGCCTGGACTCGGCGATCGTGCACGCATCCAAGATCCTTCCGATTGCGCGGCTGGAGGAGGAGCACGTCCAGGTCGCCCTCGATCTCATCCACGACCGCCGCCGCGAGGGATACGACCCGCTGCAGCGCTTCCTGGAACTCTTCGAGGGCGTGGACACCAAGTCCATGAAGGCGGGCAAGACCGAGGAGCTGCTCTCCCTGCCGCTGGACGAGCGGCTCCAGCACCGCATCATCGACGGCGAGAAGAACGGCCTGGAGGCCGACCTGGAAGAGGCGCTGGAGACGCGCCCCGCCCTGGACATCGTCAACAGCACCCTTCTGGAGGGCATGAAGGTCGTCGGTGAGCTGTTCGGTTCCGGCCAGATGCAGCTGCCGTTCGTTCTCCAGTCCGCCGAGGTGATGAAGACCGCGGTCGCCTACCTCGAGCCGCACATGGAGAAGACCGACGACGACGGCAAGGGCACCATCGTGCTGGCCACCGTGCGCGGCGACGTCCACGACATCGGCAAGAACCTGGTGGACATCATCCTGTCCAACAACGGCTACAACGTCGTGAACCTCGGCATCAAGCAGCCCGTCTCCGCGATCCTGGAAGCCGCCGAGGAGCACAAGGCCGATGTGATCGGCATGTCCGGACTGCTGGTCAAGTCCACCGTGATCATGAAGGAGAACCTGGAGGAGCTCAACCAGCGCAAGCTGGCCGCAGAATTCCCGGTCATCCTGGGCGGCGCGGCCCTCACCCGGGCCTATGTCGAGCAGGACCTCCACGAGATCTACGAGGGCGAGGTCCGTTACGCACGCGACGCCTTCGAGGGCCTGCGGCTGATGGACGCCCTGATCGCGGTCAAGCGCGGCGTGGCCGGAGCGACCCTGCCCGAGCTCAAGCAGCGCCGGGTCGCCGCCCGCCCCGCGGCGGTGGCCGAGCAGCCGGAGGACGAGGGCGCGGTGCGCTCCGACGTCGCGGTCGACAACCCGATTCCCGACCCGCCGTTCCGGGGCACCCGGGTGGTCAAGGGCATCCAGCTCGCCGACTACGCCTCCTGGCTCGACGAAGGGGCCCTCTTCAAGGGCCAGTGGGGGCTGAAGGAGTCCCGCAAGGGCGGCGGGCCGACCTACGAGGAGCTGGTCGAGACCGAGGGCCGGCCCAGGCTGCGCGGCTGGCTGGAGAAGCTGCACACCGAGAATCTGCTGGAGGCGGCGGTCGTCTACGGCTACTTCCCCTGCGTCTCCAAGGGCGACGACCTCATCCTGCTCAACGACGACGGCAGCGAGCGCACCCGCTTCAGCTTCCCGCGCCAGCGCCGCGGCCGCAGGCTGTGCCTGGCCGACTTCTTCCGCCCGGAGGAGTCGGGGGAGACCGATGTGGTCGGTCTGCAGGTGGTCACGGTCGGCTCCAAGATCGGCGAGGCCACGGCCGAGCTGTTCGCCGCCGACTCCTACCGCGACTACCTCGAGCTGCACGGTCTGTCCGTACAGCTGGCCGAGGCCCTCGCCGAGTACTGGCACGCGCGGGTGCGCGGTGAGCTGGGCTTCGCGTCCGAGGACCCGGCCGCTGTCGCAGACATGTTCGCCCTGAAGTACCGCGGCGCCCGCTTCTCGCTGGGCTACGGAGCCTGCCCCGACCTGGAGGACCGGGCGAAGATCGCCGACCTGCTCCAGCCGGAGCGGATCGGCGTCGAGCTCTCCGAGGAGTTCCAACTCCATCCGGAGCAGTCCACCGACGCGATTGTCATTCACCACCCCGAAGCGAAGTACTTCAACGCTCGGTAACGGAGATCGACGTACACTGGTCGGTCCGGTGAAGGCCGGTCGGCGCCCCAGCCGGGGCGGCGGCCGGCCCCTTTGTCCCTCCGGGGCGAACCTGACGAGAGGAGCGCGGATGACCAGCATCATTCCCGTACTCGACACCCGTACGGCCGAGGGCTCGGCCCTCCAGGCGGTGCTCCTCGACATGGACGGCACGCTCGTGGACACCGAGGGCTTCTGGTGGGACACCGAGGTCGAGGTGTTCGCCGAGCTCGGCCATGTGCTCGCCGAGGAGCACCGCGAAGTGGTGGTCGGCGGCCCCATGACGCGCAGCGCCGCCTATCTGATTCAAGCCACCGGCGCCGACATCGCCGTACCGGATCTGACCCTGCTGCTCAACGCGCGTTTCGAGGAGCTGGTCGACCGCGGTGTGCCGCTGATGCCGGGTGCGGCCCGGCTCCTCGCGGAGCTGGCGGCCCACGATGTGCCGACCGCTCTGGTGTCCGCCTCGCACCGCCGCATCATCGACCGGGTCCTGAAGTCCATCGGCTCGGAGCACTTCGCCCTGACGGTCGCCGGGGACGAGGTGGCGCGCACCAAGCCCCACCCGGACCCGTACCTGCTGGCCGCCGCGGGTCTGGGCGCCGACCCGGCGCGCTGCGCGGTCGTGGAGGACACGGCCACCGGGGTGGCGGCGGCCGAGGCCGCGGGCTGCTGTGTGGTGGCCGTCCCGTCCGTCGTGCCCATCGAGCCGGCCGCCGGGCGTACGGTCGTCCGCTCGCTGGAAGAAGTCGACCTCCCCTTTCTCCGCAGCCTCATCCCAGGGGTGCGCTGATCCGGGCGGGGTGTGTGTTCCGGGGAATTCCGGAACGGAGCACGGCAGCGCCGTGGCGCTCATTCTCCGTGACGAAGAATTCGGCTGAATCTGGCCCGTTGGTGAAAAGTTGAACAAGTGACGTTTCTCACCCTGTGGGGGGTCGACAGCGGGGCGTTCGCCTGCCCTCGGGGGTCCTTTTCGAAGTGATCATGCGCCCTTCTGTCCCCATTGGTGAGGTGAGGCGCGAATCGTTCCGCAGTCCGGATGCTGGACAGTGGTCGGCCGTTATAGGGGCGTGATATCGCCTCAACCTCACTGTGTTCCGGCACTGCTTGCCCCGCCCATTAATCTCGTCGCGAGAAGTTTTTCGCCACCCCTGTGACCAGTTCACCCCCACGTCGGTATGGTCCCGGGACCAATCGCGCAGCAGGAGACCGCCGACGATGAATCGCAAGACCTTGGTGCTACCGCTCGTAGTGGGTCTGCTGGCTCCGGTGATTGCCGCCTGCGGGGGTTCGGACGAGGACGGGGAGGCCGGTGCCCCCGTCGTCGTCGGTACCACGGACGCGTTCGTGGTGGCGAAGGACTATCCGGCTCCGTTCGACCCGGCCCTGGCCTACGAGGCCGGTGCGTGGAACATTCTGCGCAACACCTTCCAGACGCTGATGGCGCTGCCCCGCTCCGGCGGCGAGCCGGTGCCCGAGGCTGCCACCCGGTGCGGGTTCTCCGACCGGCAGAACGAGCAGTACCGCTGCACCCTGCGCAGCGGCATGAAGTTCGCCAACGGCCACGACCTCAGCGCCGAGGATGTGAAGTTCTCCATCGACCGGACGCTGAGGATCAAGAACCCGAACGGTCCGGTGTCGCTGCTCTCGAACATCGACGCGGTCGAGACCCCCAACGACGGCGAGATCGTCTTCCACCTCAAGTCCCCGGACGCCACCTTCCCGCACAAGCTCGCCACCCCGGCCGCGGCCATCGTCGACAGCGAGAGCTACGCCAAGGGCAAGCTCCGGGAGGGCTTCACGGTCGACGGCTCCGGCCCGTACAGCCTGAAGACCAAGGAGCAGAACGGCCAGGTCGTCTCGGCCGTCTTCAGCAGGAACCCGCACTACGAGGGTGGGCTGAAGCTGAAGAACGACAAGGTCGAGATGCGCTTCCTGCCCGACTCGGAGGCCATGGAGAGCGCCCTGAAGAAGGGCGACATCGACCTGATGACGCGGACCATGTCGCCGCAGCAGGTCGGCCGGCTCGAGCGCGGTGTCGCCGAGAACATCGAACTCGTCGAGATGCCGGGCCAGGAGATCCGCTACCTCGCCTTCGACACCGACGACCGCACCGTGGGCAAGAAGGCCGTACGCCAGGCCATGGCCCAGGTCATCGACCGCCAGGCGCTGGTGCGCGATGTCTACGAGCGCACAGCCGAGCCGCTGTACTCGATCGTGCCCTCCAGCGTCGGCTCCCATGTGAACTCGTTCTTCAACAAGTACGGCGAGCCCGATGTGACCGAGGCGCGCAAGATGCTGAGCGCGGCCGGTATCAGCACACCGGTGCGGCTCAAACTCACCTATACGACCGACCACTACGGGCCCGCCACCGGCAAGGAGTTCAAGACACTCCAGGCCCAGCTGAACCGGAGCGGGCTCTTCGACGTCACGGTCGAGGGCGTGCCGTGGAAGACCTTCCGCCCGGCCCAGTCCGAGCGTGAGTACGCCGCCTACGGCATGGGCTGGTTCCCCGACTTCCCCGACGCCGACAACTTCATCGATCCGTTCTTCGCCAAGGACAACTTCCTCAACACCCCCTACCGCAACGACACGATCCGCACCCAGCTGATACCGCAGACCCGTCAGCAGGCCGAGCGCAGCGCGGCCGCGAGCGGCTTCCAGGAGGCGCAGGACATCGTCGCGGACGAGGTGCCGGTGCTGCCGCTGTGGCAGGGCAAGCAGTACGTCGCTGCGCGCGACGACGTCACCGGTGTGGAATGGGCGCTCAACGCCTCCTCCGTGCTCCAGCTCTGGGAGCTCGGGCGCGGCGTGACCGGCTGAACGAACCCGGGACCGCGTCACGGCCCGGCGTGCTCACTGCGCGCCGGGCCGTACCAGTCCGCTCTCGTAGGCGTAGACCGCGGCCTGAACCCGGTCCCGCAGACTCAGCTTGGTCAGCACATGCCCGACATGAGTTTTGACGGTCGTCTCGCTCACGAACAGGTCAGCCGCGATCTCCGCGTTGGAGAGCCCCCGCGCGACCAGCTTGAGCACCTCGACCTCGCGGTCGGTCAGCGTGTGCAGGGTGTCCGGCACCGGATCCTCGCCGGACGGCAGCTTTCCCGCGTACTTGTCGAGCAGCCGCCGGGTGATGCTGGGCGCCAGCATCGCCTCGCCGCCCGCGACCACCCGGATCGCCTGCACGAGCTCGTTGGCCGGCGCGTCCTTGAGCAGAAAACCGCTCGCCCCCGCGCGCAGCGCCTCCACCACGTACTCGTCGAGGTCGAAGGTGGTGAGGACCAGGACCTTCGCGGGCCCGTCCCGGCCCGGACCGTTGATCTGACGGGTCGCCTCGACACCGTCCATACGCGGCATCCGGATGTCCATCAGCACCACATCGGGCTGCAGGGCGCGCACTTGGTCGAGAGCCTGCAGCCCGTCGCCCGCCTCGCCGACCACGGCGATGTCCTGCTCGGCCTCCAGGATCATCCGGAAACCGGTGCGCAGCAGCGGCTGGTCGTCGACCAGTAGGACGCGGATCGCCACAGGAACTCCTTTGCTAGACCTGCCCCATTCTGCCCTGGACCTCCCCGGCGCCCACCTCCGGGACCGTGTCCGCCGGAAGCGCCGGAGCCGGGATCAGCGGCAGCGGGTACGGCGGGGGAGTGCCGCCGAACTCCGGGCAGAACGCCTGGTGGTCGCACCAGCCGCAGAGCTTGCTGGGGCGCGGTCGCCAGTCGCCGGTCTCCGTCGCCCGCCGGATCGCCTCCCACAGAGCGTGCAGCTTGCGCTCCACGGCCCGCAGATCGCTCTCGACCGGGTCGTAGCTGAGCACATCGCCGCTGCCCAGATAGACGAGCTGGAGGCGGCGGGGCACCGACCCGCGCAGCCGCCACAGCACCAGCGCGTAGAACTTCATCTGGAACAGGGCTCCGGAGGCGTACTCGGGCCGGGGGGCCTTGCCCGTCTTGTAGTCGACGATCCGCACATCACCCGTCGGTGCGACATCCACCCGGTCGATGATGCCGCGCAGCTTCAGTCCGGAATCGAGCACGGTCTCGACGAACAGCTCGCGCTCCGAGGGCTCCAGCCGTGTCGGGTCCTCCAGTGTGAACCACCGCTCGACCAGCTGCTCCGCCTCGGACAGCCAGCGCGCCAGCCGCCCCTGGGCGGCGCCGCCGCGTCCCTCGCTCCGCCCGTCCTCCCCGCTCTCCCCGTCCGCGGCGCTCTCGGCGAACAGCTCAGCGAGCTCGGGCCGCGCCGCCAGCAGCCGCTCCCACTCGCCCGCCACCATGGAACGCGCCCGCGCGGCCGTACGGTCCACCGCCGGATCGTCGAAGAGCCGCTCCAGCACCGCGTGCACCAACGTGCCCCGGGTCGCCGCCTCGCTCGGCTTCTCCGGAAGCCGGTCGATCACCCGGAACCGGTAGAGCAGCGGGCAGGTCATGAAGTCGCCCGCCCGCGACGGAGACAGCGATGACGGCCTGTCCGGGCCGGTCTTCCCGCCGCCCGGTTCCTCGGTCCTGGTTCCCATGGAGCAGACCCTACGGCCCGTCACTGACATCAAGCCGCATACCATCGACGACAGAGCCCCTCGCACAGCATGATCGTGGATCGCACCAAGTGGGAGCGAGGGCCGACATGAACGAGAGGACACCGTGGACGACAGCGGCGAGAGCGGGAAGCCGCTGGGGGAACCTCCCGGCGGTAGCGGGGGGCGCCCCCGCGAGACCGGCGGCGGCCTCCTCATGGGCCGGCCCTTCGGGGTCCCCGTCTACGTCGCCCCCAGCTGGTTCCTGGTCGCCGCGCTCATCACCTGGGTCTTCGGCGGCCAGCTCGACCGCATCCTGCCCGAGCTGGGGAACCTGCGCTACCTCGTCTCGCTGTTCTTCGCCGTGGCCTTCTACGCCTCCGTACTCGTCCACGAGCTGGCCCACACGGTGGCTGCGCTGCGCTTCGGGCTGCCGGTGCGCCGCATCCAGCTGCAGTTCTTCGGCGGGGTGTCGGAGATCGAGAAGGAGTCCGAGACACCGGGCCGGGAGTTCGTCCTCGCCTTCGTCGGTCCGCTGCTCTCCCTGGCCCTCGCCGGCGTGTTCTACGTGGGCGTCGAATCCGTGGAGCCCGGCACCGTCCCGGGCGTGCTGCTCGCGGGCCTGATGATCTCCAACCTGATCGTCGCCGCCTTCAACCTGCTGCCCGGCCTGCCGCTGGACGGCGGCCGGATGCTGCGCGCCGTCGTCTGGAAGCTCAGCGGCAAGCCGATGACCGGCACTGTCGCCGCCGCCTGGACCGGCCGCGCGCTGGCTGTCGCAGTCCTCGTCGGACTGCCGCTGCTCACCCACACCGGCGCCCTCGGCAGAGCCACCGACGACATCAGCGGTGTCGACACCATCACCGACGCCCTGCTCGCCGCCATCCTCGCCGCCATCATCTGGACCGGCGCCGGCAACAGCCTGCGCATGGCCCGGCTGCGTGAGCGCCTCCCCGAGCTCAGGGCCCGGGCCCTCACCCGTCGCGCCGTACCCGTCGAGTCCGCCACCCCGCTGTCGGAAGCGCTGCGCCGGGCCAACGAGGCCGGAGCGCGGGCGCTCGTCGTCGTCGACGGACAGGGCAAGCCCACCGCAGTGGTCCGCGAGACGGCCATCGTCGGCGTACCCGAGCACCGCCGCCCCTGGGTCGCCGTGAGTGGTCTCGCCCAGGACCTCAAGCCGGGTATGCGGGTCTCCGCCGAGCTGTCGGGCGAGGAGCTCCTCGACACCCTCCGCGCCACCCCCGCGACCGAGTACCTGGTCGTGGAGGAGACGGGCGAGATCTACGGGGTCCTGTCCACCGCCGATGTCGAACGCGCCTTCGTGGCAGCCATGGCGCGGCCCGCCTCCTGACTCCCCCGGCCTTCGGCACGGGAGACCCCGGGTAGGCTGGTCACATGTCCGAACCGACCGGTGCCGCCCGTCGTCGCGGCCCCTTCCAGGTCGGGGACCAGGTCCAGCTCACCGACCCCAAGGGACGCCACTACACCTTCACGCTCGAGGCCGGGAAGAGCTTCCACACCCACAAGGGTGCCTTCCCGCACGACGAGCTGATCGGTGCTCCCGAGGGCAGTGTTGTCCGTACCACGGGGAACGTCGCCTACCTCGCGCTGCGCCCCCTGCTCCCCGACTACGTCCTGTCCATGCCGCGCGGCGCAGCCGTGGTCTACCCCAAGGACGCGGGGCAGGTGCTGGCCATGGCCGACATCTTCCCCGGCGCCCGCGTTGTGGAGGCGGGCGTCGGCTCCGGATCGCTCAGCACCTTCCTGCTGCGCGCCGTCGGTGACCAGGGCATGCTGCACTCCTACGAGCGCCGGGCCGACTTCGCGGAGATCGCCGCCCAGAACGTCCGCCGCTACTTCGGCGAGGACCACCCCGCGTGGCAGCTCACCGTCGGTGATCTCCAGGACAACCTCTCCGACACCGACGTCGACCGCGTCATCCTGGACATGCTCGCCCCCTGGGAGTGCCTGGAGGCCGTCTCCAAGGCTCTCGTCCCCGGCGGTATCCTCTGCGCCTACGTGGCCACCACCACCCAGCTCGCGCGGACCGTCGAGGAGATCCGGGAGCACGGCACCTTCAACGAGCCGACGGCGTGGGAGACCATGGTCCGCACCTGGCACGTCGAAGGCCTGGCCGTACGCCCCGACCACCGGATGATCGGCCACACCGGGTTCCTGCTCACCGCCCGCCGTCTCGCGGACGGCGTCGAGCCGCCGCTGCGCCGCCGCCGCCCCGCGAAGGGCGCCTACGGCGAGGACTACGCAGGGCCGGGGGGCGGGAGCGGAGGAGCACCGGGCGGTGGCGGCGGCGGAGCGTCCGCCGGCGGAGGCCGTGGGGGGCCGGCCGGCTCGGGCGGTTCCGCCGAGCGCAACTGACAGCAACCTCCAAGCGCCGCTGCCGAGTTCCCCCGCTGGGGACGTCGGCGGCGGCGCTTTCGTGTGCCCGTCACGGCCCGGCCGGCCCCGCCCGTTCCGGCCAGGTGTGAGATGTGGCACCATGCTGGCCACCCCCATCGGCTCCGCTCTCACAGGAGACATCCCGCGTGCAGCCCTCGGCAGGCTCTGTGTCCTCCCCGCCGCCCCACTCCGCGTCCCTCTCCGCAAGTCGGCAGGTGTGTCCGCACACCCGCTCCCGTCCGGTGCACTGGCTCGTCACCGCCACGGCGCTCGCCGCGGTGGTGGGCGCCTCCGCCCTCGTACAGCCCTCGGACGCCACCGCGACGCCCCCTCTGGCGACCGCGGACGCTCCCGGCAGCGCCGCTCCAGGTCCGGCAGAGTCCGTTCCGCAGGGCGGCCCCGATGCCGGGAAGGCGACGTATCCGCTCGACTGCGGACCGGAGTCGACCGAGGTGGTCCGCGAGCGCTCGGCGGACCTCGACGGCGACGGCCGGCAGGAGACCGTCGCGGTCGTCCGCTGCAAGACCGGCTTCGGCACTCCGCCGAGCGGTATCTACGTGCTCGCGCACCCACCCTCGGGGAAGGGCCGCCCGCAGGTCGTGGAGACCTTCCTCGACCCCAAGGAAGGGCTGAGCATCTCGGACTTCACCGTGCGCGGCCGTACGGTCTCCGCGACCCTGCTCGGCTACTCCTCGGAGGACGTGCCGCGCTGCTGCCCGGACAAGCAGCGGAAGGTCAAGTGGCAGTGGCGCGAGGGGAAGTTCAGGCTCACCGCGCTTCCCGTCGCGGGGAGTGTGTGATCCATCACTCCGCGTCGGGGCCGTAGACCTCGGTCCGGTCCGAAACGCGTCGTACATGGATGCAGTCGCCCGGGCACTCCTTGGCGGAATCCACCACGTCCTGGAGCAGCGGGAGCGGTACGGGGGTTGTGGCCCCGGGCTGGGAGAGCAGCTCGGCCTCCTCCCCCTGGGCGGCCGCTCCCTTCACATACGCCAGGCCGTCGATGTCGAGCTCGAAGACCCCCGGTGCGTACTGCGCGCAGATCCCGTCGCCGGTGCACAGATCCTGATCGATCCACACCTCGAGGGCCTCGTTCTGAGCGGTCATCTCGCCTGCCGTTCCTGCGTACGCGAACCAATTGGAGCCAGCCCTGACGGGTGTTGACGGTCCCGACCATACAACCGGCCGCTTTCCGATGTTGTTCGGTGGGTATTCCCCTGGCGTGAGGACGTACGCAAGGGTGAAGATCGGACACAGCCCGACCGTCTTTGTGATCTAGGGGTTTCAAGGAGCACCGGCCCAGGTAGGGTCAGGAAGCGTCCAGCTCCCCTTGGAGGAGGTGAGGACCGTGGCAGCCCACGACGATGACATCAACCGCGGCATCCGGCCCGGGCGGGGGTCCGAAGACCCGGCCGGCCAGGTTGCCTATCTCGAGCAGGAGATCGCCGTCCTGCGGCGCAAGCTCGCCGACTCTCCGCGTCACACGAGGATTCTCGAAGAGCGGATCGTCGAGCTGCAGACGAATCTGGCCGGCGTATCGGCGCAGAACGAGCGGCTCGCCAACACGCTCCGTGAGGCGCGGGACCAGATCGTGGCCCTCAAGGAGGAAGTCGACCGGCTCGCTCAGCCGCCGGCCGGGTTCGGTGTATTCCTGCAGGCGAACGAAGACGGTACGGCGGACATCTTCACCGGTGGCCGGAAGCTCCGGGTGAACGTCAGCCCGAGCGTCGAGCTCGACGATCTCCGCCGCGGCCAGGAGGTCATGCTCAACGAGGCCCTCAATGTGGTCGAGGCCATGGAGTACGAGCGGGCCGGGGAGATCGTCACCCTCAAGGAGATCCTCGAGGACGGCGAGCGCGCCCTGGTGGTCGGGCACACCGACGAGGAGAAGGTGGTGCGGCTCGCCGAGCCGCTGCTGGACGCCACCATCCGCTCCGGTGACGCTCTGCTGCTCGAGCCCCGATCCGGCTACGTCTACGAGGTCGTGCCGAAGAGCGAGGTCGAGGAGCTCGTCCTCGAAGAGGTCCCGGACATCGACTACGACAAGATCGGCGGTCTGGGCAACCAGATCGAGCTGATCCGGGACGCGGTCGAGCTCCCGTACCTCTACCCCGACCTCTTCAAGGAGCATGAACTGCGGCCGCCCAAGGGCGTGCTGCTGTACGGCCCACCCGGCTGCGGCAAGACGCTCATCGCCAAGGCCGTGGCCAACTCCCTTGCCAAGAAGGTCGCCGAGGTGACCGGGCAGCCCGCCGGGAAGAGCTACTTCCTCAATATCAAGGGACCCGAGCTCCTCAACAAGTACGTCGGCGAGACCGAGCGGCACATCCGCCTGGTCTTCCAGCGTGCCCGGGAGAAGGCGAGCGAGGGCACACCCGTCATCGTCTTCTTCGACGAGATGGAGTCGCTCTTCCGCACCCGCGGATCCGGTGTCAGCTCGGACGTGGAGAACACCATCGTTCCGCAGCTGCTCGCCGAGATCGACGGTGTGGAGGGCCTGGAGAACGTCATCGTCATCGGTGCCTCGAACCGCGAGGACATGATCGACCCCGCGATCCTGCGGCCCGGCCGGCTCGATGTGAAGATCAAGATCGAGCGTCCGGACGCGGAGGCCGCGAAGGACATCTTCCAGAAGTACCTCAAGGCGTCGCTGCCCCTGCACGCCGATGACCTGGCCGAGCACCGGGGCTCCCCGGAGGCCGCGGTCGCCGGCATGATCCAGTCGGTGGTCGAGCAGATGTACGCGGAATCCGAGGAGAACCGCTTCCTCGAGGTCACGTACGCGAACGGCGACAAGGAAGTTCTGTACTTCAAGGACTTCAACTCGGGCGCGATGATCCAGAACATCGTGGACCGGGCCAAGAAGATGGCCATCAAGGCCTTCCTCGACCAGAACCAGAAGGGTCTGCGGGTTTCCCATCTGCTCGCCGCGTGCGTGGACGAGTTCAAGGAGAACGAGGACCTGCCCAACACCACGAACCCGGACGACTGGGCCCGGATCTCCGGAAAGAAGGGCGAGCGGATCGTCTTCATCCGCACCTTGGTCACCGGAAAGCAGGGCGCGGACACCGGTCGGTCCATCGACACGGTGGCGAATACCGGCCAGTACCTCTGAATGGCAGTCCGGCTGCGGGAGCCCCGTGCGGGCACCCGCAGCCGGGTGCTTTCCTGGGGTATGAGCCCGACGCAGCAATGACGAAAATGATCTCCCCACGACCGCGAAGGCGTTCTAGGCTCTTCGTTACCGCCGAGTCGCGCAGTGCGGGGACGGGCACACCGCACACGCCTCGGAGAAGAAGCGGTACTTGAGCGCCTACCCCATCCGGGGGCGGCGCCGGGCAAGGAGGGCCGCATGACCGTACGGCGAGTAATGGGTATCGAGACGGAGTACGGGATCTCCGTCCCCGGTCACCCGAACGCCAATGCCATGCTCACCTCGTCCCAGATCGTCAACGCCTACGCGGCGGCGATGCACCGGGCGCGCCGCGCCCGCTGGGATTTCGAGGAGGAGAACCCGCTGCGGGACGCCCGTGGATTCGACCTCGCCCGCGAGTCCGCGGACGCCAGCCAGCTCACCGACGAGGACATCGGGCTGGCCAATGTGATCCTCACCAATGGCGCCCGGCTCTACGTTGACCATGCGCACCCGGAGTACAGCTCCCCCGAGGTCACCAATCCGCGGGACGCTGTCCTGTGGGACAAGGCGGGGGAGCGGATCATGGCCGAGGCGGCCGAGCGCGCCGCCCAGCTCCCCGGCGCCCAGCCCATCCACCTCTACAAGAACAACACCGACAACAAGGGCGCCTCCTACGGCACGCACGAGAACTACCTGATGAAGCGGGAGACCCCGTTCTCGGACATCGTGCGCCACCTCACCCCCTTCTTCGTCTCCCGGCAGGTCGTCACCGGGGCGGGCCGGGTGGGCATCGGCCAGGACGGCCATGAACACGGCTTCCAGCTCAGCCAGCGTGCCGACTACTTCGAGGTCGAAGTGGGCTTGGAGACCACGCTCAAGCGGCCCATCATCAACACCCGCGACGAGCCGCACTCGGACGCCGAGAAGTACCGCCGGCTGCATGTGATCATCGGGGACGCCAATCTCTCGGAGATCTCCACCTACCTCAAGCTCGGCACCACCTCGCTGGTGCTGTCCATGATCGAGGACGGCTTCATCGCCGTGGATCTGGCCGTCGACCAGCCCGTGCGCACCCTGCACCAGGTCTCGCACGACCCGACGCTGGGGCGGCTGATCACGCTGCGCAACGGCCGGACACTCACTGCCGTGCAGCTCCAGATGGAGTACTTCGAGCTGGCCCGGAAGTACGTCGAGGACCGCTACGGGGCGGACGCGGACGAGCAGACCAAGGACGTCCTCACGCGCTGGGAGGACGTGCTGAACCGGCTGGAGCGCGATCCGATGAGCCTCTCCGGCGAGCTGGACTGGGTCGCCAAGCGGGAGCTGCTCGAGGGCTACCGGCGCCGTGACGGTCTGGACTGGGACGCGGCCCGGCTGCACCTGGTGGACCTGCAGTACGCGGACGTCCGCCCCGACAAGGGCCTGTACAACCGTCTGGCGGTCCGCGGCAAGATGAAGCGGCTGCTGGACGAGAGCGCGGTCGAGCGGGCCGGGACGAAGCCGCCGGAGGACACGCGCGCGTACTTCCGGGGCCGCTGCCTGGAACAGTACGCGGACGACGTCGCCGCCGCCTCCTGGGACTCGGTCATCTTCGATCTGCCCGGCCGTGACTCTCTGCAACGGGTTCCCACGCTGGAGCCGCTGCGCGGCACCCGGAACCACGTCAAGGAGCTGCTGGACCGCTGTCGTACCGCCGAGGACCTGGTGCGGGTGCTGTCCGGGGGCTGAAAGGTGGCCGATCAGGGAATCATCGAGGTGGCTCCCGGACGTTGAGCCAAGGACAGGGCCGATGTCGGACCCTGATTGTAGGGTCTGATCTTGTACGTCGAATCTTGTACGTCGAACCGAGCGGGGTGAGGTATATGGCGACCAAGGACACCGGTGGCGGGCAGCAGAAGTCGACGCGTTCCACCGAGGAGGCCGAGGAGACCGCGCAGGACGCACAGGCCACCGAGGACCTCAAGGAGCGGCAGGAGAAGCTGTCGGACGACGTGGACTCCGTCCTGGACGAGATCGATGACGTCTTGGAAGAGAATGCGGAGGATTTTGTTCGAAGCTTTGTCCAGAAGGGCGGCGAATAGTCCATAGATGGCCGAATCGCGCCGAAACAGGAAATGCTCCAGGTGTCAACGGATATTGCGGCGGGATAACTTCGCAAGCAATAAGTCCGCGCCCGATGGCCTGCAGGCCTACTGCCGGGAGTGCTCCGCGGAGTACTACCGGCAGCGCCAGGAGGCCAAAGGCCGGAGTGTCCGGCAGAAGTTTGGGGTCCCGTCGGGCCACAAGAGATGCAGGGAGATCAAGCCGCACTCGCTCTGGTCACGCAACAGCAGCGCATCGGACGGTCTCACCACCTATTGCAAGGCGTGCCATGCAGTAGAGAGCAGAGCGAGGCATCCCAAGATCAAGTACGGGATGACGGAAGCCGAGCGAACCCGGCTGGATGCTGAACAGATGGGTGTCTGCGTTATCTGCCCAGCGGCTCTGCCGGAACATGTGGATCACTGCCATGAGACGGGTAGGGTCCGGGGCGTGCTGTGTTTCAGCTGCAACGCAGCACTTGGACAGTTCAAGGATCGGCCTGAAGTGAAGCGCCGGGCCGCCGCATACGTGGAAGGAAACGTGTGGAAGCCAACACTCGTAGCACGGGGCGTCTGCCGGCTGCCTTCCTGACGCCCGGCTCATCGTCGTTCCTGGACTTCCTGTCCGAGCATTCGCCGGAACTGCTTCCCGGGAAGCGGCCCTTGCTGCCGGTGCAGGGGGCGGTGGAGATCCCGCACGGCACGACGATCGTCGCCTCGACCTTCCCCGGCGGCGTGGTGCTCGCCGGTGACCGTCGGGCGACGATGGGTAATGTCATCGCACAGCGCGACATCGAGAAGGTCTTCCCGGCGGATGAGTACTCCGCGGTGGGCATCGCGGGCACGGCCGGCCTCGCCGTGGAGATGGTCAAGCTGTTCCAGCTGGAGCTGGAGCACTTCGAGAAGGTCGAGGGTGCTCAACTCTCCCTCGAGGGCAAGGCGAACCGGCTGTCCACGATGATCCGGAGCAATCTGGGAATGGCCCTGCAGGGCCTCGCCGTCGTCCCGCTCTTCGCGGGCTGGGACGTGGACCGCGACAAGGGCCGGATCTTCTCGTACGACGTCACCGGCGGCCGGTCGGAGGAGCGCGGGTTCGCGGCCACCGGCTCCGGCTCTGTCTTCGCGCGCGGCGCGCTCAAGAAGCTGTACCGCGAGGATTTGACCGAGGGCCAGGCCACCACCCTGGTCGTGCAGGCTCTGTACGACGCCGCCGACGACGACTCGGCCACCGGCGGCCCGGACATGGCCCGCCGTATCTACCCGATCGTCACGGTCATCACCGACGAGGGCTTCCGGAAGCTCACGGAGGCCGAGTCCTCCGAGATCGCCCGCGCCATCCACGAGCGGCGGCTCGAGGAGCCGGACGGCCCGAAGGCCGCACTGCTCTGAGGCGGCGGGCCGGGCGGAATGCTCCCCCAGCTACCGCTGGGAGGTGCTCCCAGTCACTGACAGAAAGGGACGGATAGCCGGTGTCGACGCCGTTCTATGTCTCACCCCAGCAGGCCATGGCCGATCGGGCCGAGTACGCCCGCAAGGGCATCGCGCGCGGCCGCAGCGTCGTCGTGCTGCAGTACACCGACGGCATCCTCTTCGTCGCCGAGAATCCGTCCCGGGCGCTGCACAAGGTCAGCGAGATCTACGACCGGATCGCCTTCGCGGCGGTCGGGAAGTACAACGAGTTCGAGAACCTGCGCATCGGCGGCGTCCGTTACGCCGATCTGCGCGGCTACACCTATGACCGCAACGATGTGACGGCCCGTGGCCTCGCCAACGTCTACGCGCAGACGCTGGGCACCATCTTCTCCAGCGCCGGCGAGAAGCCGTACGAGGTCGAGCTGATCGTCGCCGAGGTCGGCGACGCACCCGAGGACGACCAGATCTACCGGCTGCCGCACGACGGCTCGATCGTCGACGAGCACGGCTCGGTGGCGGTCGGCGGCAACTCCGATCAGATCGGCAGCTACCTCGACCAGCGGCACCGGGACGGGATGACCCTCTCGGAGGCGCTGAAGCTGGCCGTCGAGTCCCTGGCCCGGGACAACAACGGCGGGGAGCGGGAACTCACCGCCGAGCAGCTGGAGGTCGCGGTCCTGGACCGTAACCGGCCGCAGAAGCGGAAGTTCAAGCGGGTGCTGGGGCGTCAGTTCTCCCGGCTCCTGGAGGCGGAGGGCGGTTCGTCCTCCGCCGGGAAGGGGGCCGAAGCGGAGGAGGACGGGGATGCCTCCGCGGAGTCGGGTCCGAAGTCCGGCTCCGACTCCGGTACCGATTCGGACGAATAGCCACGTCGAGCGTCCCACCCCGCCCCGGTCGGCGACTGCCCGGCCGGGGCGCGGTGAGTTCGGGGGCGGGCACGGTACGTTCGGGCCCGTTGTGCGCGTGGCCTGACGCCCGCACCTCTCACGCCGTGGGCATCACACCGCCGGTGGCGGGGCCGTCGAGCCGCGGGACATCAGCTCCACCGGGACGGCCGCGGCTTCGGCCGGGCGGCCGTCGAGGACGGCCAGCAGTGCCGCCATACCGCGTTCCCCCACCTCCTCGGCCGGAAGCCGTACCGTCGTCAACTCCGGCTCCAGCGCTGTCGCCAGAGCCAGATCGTCGAAGCCGGTGACCGACACGTCCTCCGGCACCCGCAGCCCCAGCCGCCGCACCGCCTTGCAGGCCCCCGCCGCCAGGATGTCGTCGTCGCACACCAGCGCCGTGGGCCGGTGCCCCGGGCCGGAGAGCGCCCGCTCCGCCGCATGCCGCGCGGCGTCCACGTCCAGTGCGGCGTGCTCGGTGCGTACGACCGCCTCCGGTACGGACCCCAGCGTCTCGGCCAGCGCCCGCGAGCGCACCCGGAAGGTCCAGGAGTCCACCGCGGAGGCGAGATGCACGAAGCGGCGGTGACCGAGGCCGAGCAGATACTCCGTCATCCGCCGCATACCGTCGGCGATATCGAGGTTCACCGTGGCCGCAGCCTCCGGGTCTGCCGGATCGCTGTCCAGCATCACCAGCGGCAGCCCGCCGCCGCCCCGCATCGCGGCGAGTGCGTCGGCGGCCATGGACGAGGCGATGACCCCGTCCAGCGAGGCCCGCGCCGAGTCGAAGGGGTCACGCGCCGGTCCCACGCCCTCCGGGGACGGGTAGAGCACCACACCGAAGCCGTTCTCGGCGGCGACCCGGGCCGCGCCCGTGTAGACCCGGGCGAAGAACTCGTTCGTGAGGGCGGGCACCACGAGCAGCGCGGTCCTGGTGCGGCCGAGCCGCAGATTCCGTGCCGCCAGATTGGGCCGGTACCCGAGCTCCTCCGCGGTCGTCCGCACGGCAGCGGCCGTACGCTCGGAGACCCGGCCGCGCCACTTGTCCCCGAGGACGAGCGAGACCGTGGCCTGCGAGACGCCCGCAGCGCGTGCCACGTCCCGGCTCGTCACCCGCCCGGCCGCGGGGGGCGGGCGAGCGGCTTCGTCACGGGCCGTATCACTGGCCGCGGCACCGGACGCGTCGCCGGCCGTGGCTCCGGCCGCCTCACCGGCCGCGGCCGCTCCCCGGCCGCTCCGTCCCCGACCGGCCGGCGGGCTTGCGGTGCTCACCGAGCTCGTCTCCCTTGACGCACCGTCGCCGTTGGCGATCGTCACGTGATCCTCCGCCGTATTTCATCGCTGTCCATCGCACGTTATGAGGTGGACTCGCGGACACCGGCCATGGTACGTATGACCCTGGACGTTATACGTAAAACTTTGGGTGGACCGGGGGAGAGAGGGGCGAGCGATGGCGGCGGGCTATGCGGAGCTGCTACGGACGCGGCACGCGGCGCGGCTGCTGGCGGGCACGCTCATGGGCCGGTTGCCGAACGCTGTGGCCGCGATCGCCATCGTGCTCTTCGCCCGGTCCGAGGGCGGCAGCTACACCCTCGCCGGGGCCCTCTCGGCCGTCTACGGCCTGTCCACCGCCCTCGGCCAGCCGCTGCTGGGCCGCGCCGTGGACCTCTACGGCCAGCCGCGCGTCATGCTGCCCGCCGCCGTGCTCTCCGCACTCGGCATCGTGCTGTTCACCGTCGTCGGGCTGGAGCCGCTGCCCGTCGCGTACGCGGCCATGCTGGTCGCCGGCATCTTCACCCCGCCGCTGGAAGGCGGTCTGCGCGCCCTGTGGCCCAGTGTCCTGGGACGCGAGGACCGGGTACACGCCGCGTACGCCCTCGACGCCGTGGCGCAGGAAGTGATGTTCACGGTCGGCCCCCTGCTCGTCACCCTCTCCGTCGCCGTCTGGTCGGAGGCCGCCGCGCTGCTGGTGCTCAACGGGATAGGCGTCCTCGGCGCGCTGTCCGTCGTCGTCTCGGAGCCGTCCCGGGCCTGGCGTTCCGCTCCGCGGGAGGCCCATTGGCTCGGCGCGCTGCGCTCGCCCGGCCTCCTCGCGCTGCTCGGCTCGTTCCTCTTCGTCGGCATCGCGCTCGGCTCGATCACGGTCGCCGCCCTCGCCTACTCCGACCAGCTGGGCCGTGACGCGGTCTACGGCGTGCTGATGGCCGCGCTCGGGTTCGGCGCGCTCGTCGGCGGCGTGTTCTACGGAGCCCGGCAGTGGCCGGGGCAGCCGGAACGGCGGCTCCGGATGCTCGTGGCGCTGCTCGCCCTCGGCTACCTGCCACTCGCCCTGACCCCGGGAGTGGCCGGGATGGTCGTCCTGGCCACAGTGTCCGGAGTCTTCCTCGCACCGGCTCTCGCCTGCGCGTTCGTCGTCGTCGACCGCCATGCGCCGCGCGGCACCGTCACCGAGGCGTTCTCCTGGCTGGTGACCACCTTCACGGTCGGTGCATCCGTGGGAACGGCCGCGGCGGGACCGGCCGTAGAGCACAGCGGGAGCGCCGCGGGTTTCGCGGTCGCGGGGGCCGGTGGGCTCGTCGCGCTGCTCGTACTTGTCGCCACCCAGCGGGTCCTCGCAGCTCCCGGACGTGCAACGGATGGTGAAGCGCAGACAGAAAATGATCGAAACGGTGCCCCCGAACCCGGTTTCAGAGCAGGGCATCAGGCGTAATGTTCAGTCATGGACCGCCGCATCTTCGGGCTGGAGAACGAGTACGGCGTCACGTGCACGTTCAGGGGACAGCGCCGACTGTCACCTGACGAAGTGGCGCGCTACCTCTTCCGCCGTGTTGTTTCCTGGGGCCGCAGCAGTAACGTCTTTCTGCGCAATGGCGCCCGCCTCTATCTCGACGTCGGCTCGCACCCGGAATACGCAACTCCCGAGTGCGACAACGTGACCGAGCTGGTCACCCACGACAAGGCGGGCGAGCGCATTCTCGAAGGCCTGCTCGTCGACGCCGAACGCCGCCTGCACGAGGAGGGAATCGCGGGCGACGTCTATCTCTTCAAGAACAACACCGACTCGGCGGGCAACTCCTACGGCTGCCACGAGAACTACCTCGTGGCGCGGCACGGAGAGTTCTCCCGGCTCGCGGACATCCTCATCCCGTTCCTGGTGACCCGCCAGCTGCTGTGCGGCGCGGGCAAGGTGCTGCAGACCCCGCGCGGCGCCGTCTACTGCGTCAGCCAGCGCGCCGAGCACATCTGGGAGGGCGTCAGCTCGGCCACCACCCGCTCCCGGCCCATCATCAACACCCGGGACGAGCCGCACGCCGACGCCGAGCGCTACCGCCGGCTGCATGTCATCGTCGGCGACTCCAACATGTCCGAGACGACCATGCTGCTCAAGGTCGGCGCGACCGATCTCGTACTGCGCATGATCGAGGCGGGCACGGTGATGCGCGATCTCACCCTGGAGAACCCGATCCGGGCCATCCGCGAGGTCAGCCACGACATCACCGGGCAGCGGAAGGTGCGCCTGGCCAGCGGTCGTGAGGCCTCCGCGCTGGAGGTGCAGCAGGAGTACTACGAGAAGGCCGTGGACTTCTGTGAGCGCCGTGGCATCGTCACCGGAACGGTCGAGCGGGTCCTGGAGCTGTGGGGCCGTGCACTCGAAGCCATCCGGGAGGAGGACCTCGACCGGATCGGCACCGAGATCGATTGGGTGATGAAGTACAAGCTCATCGAGCGCTACCGGGCCAAGAACAACATCACCATGTCCCATCCGCGCGTCGCCCAGATAGACCTCGCGTATCACGACATCCACCGTCGCCGCGGGCTCTACTACCTGCTGGAGAAGCGCGGCCAAGCGGCCCGGATCTGCAACGACTTGAAAATCTTCGAGGGAAAGTCGGTGCCGCCGCAGACCACCCGGGCGCGGCTGCGCGGTGACTTCATCCGGCGCGCGCAGGAGCAGCGCCGCGACTTCACCGTCGACTGGGTGCACCTCAAGCTCAATGACCAGGCGCAGCGCACCGTGCTCTGCAAGGACCCTTTCCGATCGGTTGATGACCGGGTGGAGAAGCTGATCGCCGGAATGTGACAGTTCATACGGGGAAGGCTGCGCGCCGGGGCCGGAGGGCTCCGGCGCGTGACCGTGTCAGACGCCACAGTCCTCTTGGTTCCAGGTCGTAGAGTGGCGGGCACTGCCCGCAGACCCCACTAGCGCGAGTTGGACTGATGCTGAAATCTTCCGGGGGACGACCCCCGTACCCCCGTTTCTCCACGAAGAACACCCGCCGCATCGCCGCGGCGCTCGCGGTGCCTGTCCTGCTCTTCGCCGCCGCGTGCGGGTCCGACGACGGCGACTCCGACAACGCCGGGGTCGTCACGGTGGAGGGCAAGGCCGGAGAGAAGCCCGAGATCTCCGTACCCAAGGACGCCAAGGCGCCCGACAAGGTCGTCGTGAACACGATCACCGAGGGCAAGGGCGCGGAGGTGAAGAAGGGCGACTTCATCCGTCTGGACTTCGCCGGGGAGACCATGAAGGGCGGGCAGGACCTCGGCAACACCTGGGCCAAGCGGCCCGGCGCGGACCCGAAGGCACCCCGTACCCAGGTGGTCCAGGAGCTGGGCCAGCCGAGCCAGACTCTGCCGCCCAAGGTGCTCGACGCGCTCGCCGGCAAGAAGGTCGGCGGCCGTGTCGAGGTGGAGGGGACTGCCAAGGCGCTGATCGGCGGGCAGCTGAACCCGCAGTCGGGCATCAAGCCGCAGGACGGCCTCGTCTGGGTGGTCGACATCGCGGCGGCGAAGAAGGTCGACAAGAAGGGCGAGGCGAAGGGTGAGCAGGCCGCGCCCGCGCCCGGGATGCCGGTGGTCAAGGCCCCGTCGCAGAAGCCCGCCGTCATCACCGTCCCCAAGGGTGAGAAGCCGCCGAAGGAGCTCAAGCAGCAGGTCCTGATCAAGGGCGAGGGCCCGAAGATCAAGGCCGGCGAGGGGTTGATCGCCCAGTACACGGGTGTGAAGTGGGAGGACGGCAAGCTGTTCGACTCCTCCTGGAAGCACGGTGGTGCCACCGCGTTCCAGATCGGCACCGGCTCGGTCGTCCAGGGCTGGGACAAGGCCCTCGTCGGCAAGAACGTCGGCGACCGCGTACTGATGGTCATCCCGCCGAAGCTGGGCTACGGCAGTCAGCCGCAGAACCAGCTGGCGAAGAGCACCCTCGTCTTCTCGGTCGACATCATCGGCACTGTGTGATCGTCGCGATCACCGTCTGCGAGACTTGCACCTTCCGACACGATCCATGCGTAGGAGCACTGCAGTGAGTATCGAGAAGCCCGAGATCGACTTCCCGGGCGGCGAGCCCCCGGCCGACCTCGAGATCAAGGACATCTGGGAGGGCGACGGCCCGGTCGCGAAGGCCGGGGACACTGTCGCCGTCCACTACGTGGGCGTGGCCTTCAGCACGGGCGAGGAGTTCGACGCGAGCTGGAACCGGGGCACCCCGCTCCGCTTCCAGCTGGGCGTCGGCCAGGTCATCACCGGCTGGGACCAGGGCGTGCAGGGGATGAAGGTCGGCGGCCGCCGGCAGCTGACCATTCCGGCGCACCTTGCGTACGGCGACCGCGGCGCGGGCGGCCGCATCAAGCCGGGCGAGACGCTGATCTTCGTCTGCGACCTCGTCTCGGTCTGAGACACCTGTAGAGCGTGAGGGCCCATGCCGTCCGGCATGGGCCCTCACGCTCTATGACCCTCTGCCGCGGTGTGCGGCACCGCGCTTCGTTCCGCCGCCTCCGAAGGATGACGCCAGCCCCGGGCAAGGGGCGTCCCCAGAACGGAGGGTCCGGCCTCCTGCGACGGGCCGTGTCCGGTCGGCCGCGCGCCGGTTGGGTCAGGGGCGGCAGGGCTGCTCGCTTTTGCCCCCGGTCCCCGGACCGGTACGGTCATCGGTGCGGAAACACAACCGGAGAGGGCTTCGATGGCCATTGCCAAGGCCGAGCGGCTGATGAATCTGGCGCTGTGCCTGCTCGGGACCGGCCGGCCGCTCAGCAAGCGTGAGCTGCGGGCGTCCATCGAGGCGTACATGGAGGCCGCGAGCGACGACGCCTTCAACCGCATGTTCGAGCGCGACAAGGACGACCTGCGCGAACTCGGCCTCGTCATCGAGACCGTCGAAGGCCTCGACAACGACACCGGCTATCTCGCCCGCCGGGACAGCAACCGCCTCCCGCCCGTCGCTCTCGACGCCGAAGAGGCCGCCGCCCTCGGCCTCGCCGCCAAGGTCTGGCAGCAGGCCCGGCTCGCCGGAGCCGCCAGCGGCGCCCTGCAGAAGCTGCGCGCCGCCGGTATGCCCCTCGCCGAGGACCCGTACGAGGGACACAGCGCCCTCGAACCGCGGATCCCGGCTCATGAGAGCGCCTTCGAACCGCTGATGCTCGCCTGCCGCGACCGCCGCCCCGTCGTCTTCGACTACCGCAAGGCCACGGCGGCCCGCCCCGGGACCCGGCACGTCGAGCCATGGACCCTGGAGTGCTGGCGCGGCCACTGGTACCTGGCGGGCTGGGACCGTGACCGCGGGGCGGAGCGGGTCTTCCGGCTCTCCCGGATCACCGGCAGGGTCCGCTCCCGGGCCGCCGCCTTCACCGCGCCCGTGCCCGATCACGTCACGGTCCGCGAGACCGTCGAGAGCTGGGCGGGAGAGACCGCGACCGGCACCGCCCGCATCCGGCTGCGGGCCGGTGCGGGCTATCCGCTGCGCGCCCGCGCGCTCAGCACCCGCGCGGCGGGCGACGGCTGGGACGAGCTGGAGATCCCGTACGGGCACGGACTCGACGCCTGGCTCGTGGAGTTCGGCCCCGATGTCGTCGTACTGGAACCCACGGAGCTGCGGGCCGACGTAGTGGACCGGCTGCGCGCCGTGGCCAAGGGCTGAAAGGGACGCGGAAGAGAAGCTCATGGCAACCAACGCGATCGACCAGACCCGCCGGATGCTGTCCCTGGTGACCTATCTGCGCGAGCGGCCCGGTGCCCGCGTCGGTGACGTCGCGCGCGCCTTCGGCATCACCGAGGACGAGCTCATCGCCGACCTCGATGTGCTCCCGATGTGCGGCACGAGCTTCCGCGGCGGCGACCTGCTGGACATCGACACCGACGGCGACCGTATCTGGTGGCACAACCCCGACGCCGTCGGCAGCAACTCGGGGGAGCCGCTGCGGCTGGCCGCCGACGAGGCCACCGCCCTGCTGGTCGCCGCCCGCGCCGTCGCCACGCTCCCCGGGCTCCGCGAGGGCGACCGGCAGGCGCTGCTGCGCGCCACCGCCAAGCTGGAGGGGGCGGCGGGCGAGGCCGCCGGCGCCAGCTCCCGGCTCTCGGTGACCTTCGAATCCGAGGGCGGGGTCTTCGCGGAAGTCGACCGGGCGATCTCCGAGCGGCGGCGGCTCTGGCTGCGTTACTACTCGCCCGCGCGCGATGAGCTCACCGACCGCGAGGTGGACCCGATCCGGCTGTTCGCCGTCGGCCACACCTATGTCGAGGCCTGGTGCCGGCTCTCCGAGGCCCGGCGCACCTTCCGGCTCGACCGGGTCGCCGAGATCCGGCTGCTCGACGAGCCCGCCGACCCGCCGCCCATCGAGCTGCGCGACCTGTCCGAAGGGCTGGTCCAGCCCGCGGCCGAGGATCCCGAGGTGGTCGTCGAGGTCGGGCCGGGCGGCCGGTGGGTCGCCGAGTACTACCCGCACGACAGCGCCGAGGAACGGCCCGACGGCGGTCTGCGGATCACGCTGCGCACCCCCGAACCGGCCTCGCTGCGCCGCCTCGCGCTGCGGCTCGGCGGGGACGGCCGCATCGTCTCCCCCCAGGACCTGGCGGACAGCGCACGGCAAGCGGCCCGCGAAGCCCTCGTGGCCTACGGCGAGTGAAGGGAACCCCGGACGGATGGTGCCCACTGCGGTGATCTTCAAAGCCGCCTGCCCGGACTGCCGGGGCCGGTTCGAGCTGGCTTCCGACGCCCTCCGGCTGGCGATCGGCGCCAGCCACCGCACCACCTTCTACTCCTTCACCTGCCCCGACTGCGGAGAGACCGTCCGTAGACCGGCGGGGGAGCGGATCGTGGAGCTGCTGACGGGCGGGGGCGTTCGTACCCTCCGGTTGCACTCGACCTGACCCTCGGCCCCTCCTGGTTACGCCTTCCGTCGACGCCTGCTTGCGCCTCAGCTGATGCCTGCGGCTCACCTGCCCCATGCGCTCCACTAGGCTCACCCCATGCTCTGGCCCATGCTTGCCGCCGCCCTTGCCTTCTGCGGAATCGCCGTCCTCGGCGTACTCGCGATCCGGGTCTGCATCGAAGTGCGGCGCCTGGCGCGTCAGGTCGGGGAGAGCTCCGAGCGGATCACGCGCGCCGCGGAGGACCTCGAGCAGTCCGCCGTCCCGCTCGCCTCGAAGGCCAGGACCCTGCACGGCGACTGAGCAACATGGCCGGTGAACGCCTGGCGAAGCCTGGCGTGAGCTGGTGCGGTCTCCGACTTCACGGGCCCGGACGGTACGCTGCTCCAGTGGCCCACAGAGCGAGGCGCGGGCTGCAACCGGGAGTACGCAGAGGGATTGCCCAGCGTTTACCCCTGCACGTTACGATCGCTGCCAGCACGGCAGTCGGACGGATATGTGTCCGAAGGCCGGCAGCCCCACTCCAGCCGCCTCGGTGAGAAGGTAAACGCTTATGTTCGGAAGGCTCGGCCCCTTCGAGATCGTTCTCATCCTGGTCGTCATCATTCTGCTGTTCGGCGCGAAGAAGCTTCCGGACATGGCCCGTTCCCTGGGCAAGTCGGCCCGGATCCTCAAGAGCGAGGCCAAGGCCATGAAGTCCGAGAGCAACGATGCGGCTCCCGCCGACCCACCCGCGGACCAGACGGGCCAGACCTCGCCACGTACGATCAAGGCCGCTCCCGGGGACGTGACCAGCTCGCGTCCCGTGGCCGAGCCGAACGACCGTACGACACAGCGCTGACCGGAGCCGTTTCCAGGCGGCCGGTGACGGCTCGCCGTACGAGTGAGGATGTGGGTTGCTCAAGTCTGCCCGCAAGCAGGAGAAGGACCCCGAGGGGCGGATGCCTCTCGCGGAGCACCTGCGTGAGCTGCGCAATCGGCTGCTGATGTCGGTTGGGGCGATCTGCCTCGTGACGATCGTCGCGCTGTTCTTCTACAAGGACATCGTCAGCTTCCTTATGCAGCCGGTGCTGGACTCGGTCGGCTGCGACCCCAGCACGAAGATCGATCTGTCGTTGGGCACTGGCGGCAGCTGCGCCGACTTCACGGTGAACGGTCTGCTCTCGCCCTTCACGATCATGCTCAAGGTCGCCTTCATGACCGGCTTGGTCGTATCCACCCCGATCTGGCTCTACCAGCTGTGGGCGTTCCTCGCGCCCGGCCTGCACCGGCACGAGCAGAAGTACTCTCTCTTCTTCGTCGGCGCCGGTGTCCCGCTCTTCGTCGGCGGCGCCTTCTTCGCCTACATGATCCTGCCGACCACCGCCGAAGTCCTGCTGGACTTCACCCCCGCCCCCGCCAAGAACCTGCTGCCGCTCGACGACTTCCTGGACCTGCTGACCCGCATGGTCGTGGTCTTCGGACTCGCCTTCGAACTGCCCCTGCTCCTGGTGCTGCTGAACCTCGGTGGCGTGGTCACCGGCCGGCGGATGCTCAGCTGGTGGCGTGCCATGGTCATGGGCATCACCCTCTTCGGCGCCGTCGCCACCCCCAGCACCGACCCGGTGGGGATGTTCGCCCTGGCAGGACCGGTGACCCTGCTGTACTTCGCGGCCGTCGGTGTCTCCCTGCTCAACGACCGGCGCCGGGCACGCCGCGAAGCCGCGGGGCCCGACGACGACGAAGCCTCCGAACTGGACTTGACCCCGGAGGCCGTCGGCGAGATCGAACCGGTCGCCCCGGGCGGCGCGCTGCCGGAGGGAACGGGTGGTCAGGTGAACGGCAGCCGGCCCCCGCAGAACGGTTTCGACGACGCCACCTGACCTTGTAAGTCCGCGGGTGACCAGCGAGATCACTCTTTTTCGTCAACCCCACCGCCGTCCGTGGGCGGGGCGCGCGTGCCGCGCAGCCCGCGGCGCGGGCGTTGCGGGACGCCGGATTCTCCGTACGGACCGTGCAGCCGCTCCACCCTGCTGCAGGTCTTTCCGCGCGTCTACCAGGGGACACACCTCGGCCACCCCGCGGTCACGGTGCACCGGGCCGCCGGAGCCACCCTCGAAGCGGAGGGGATCACCGGGTACGCGGACGGTGAACCGCTCGGCGCGCTGCCCCTGACCGCCGAGGCCGTGCCCGGGGCGGTACGGGTCCTGGTTCCCGGGCATTAATGATCGCGACCGCTGTCAGAGGCGGCCGGTAGTCTCGTAGACACGATGACCGACGACATGTCCCCTGCTGAGCGCTACAGCGCTGCCCGGATCCGCAATGCCGAGCAGAACACCGCGCTCGCCCCCTTCCGCGAGATGTACGACTTCGAGCTGGATCCGTTCCAGATCGACGCGTGCGAAGCCCTGGAAGCCGGAAAAGGCGTGCTGGTAGCAGCGCCCACCGGCTCCGGAAAGACGATCGTCGGCGAGTTCGCCGTCCATCTGGCCCTCACCCAGGGCCGCAAATGCTTCTACACCACGCCCATCAAGGCCCTGTCGAACCAGAAGTACAACGACCTCGTCCGGCGCTACGGCCCGGAGAAGGTCGGGCTGCTGACCGGCGACAACAGCGTCAACTCCGACGCCCCGGTGATCGTGATGACCACCGAGGTGCTGCGCAACATGCTCTACGCGGGCTCGCAGGCCCTGATCGGGCTCGGATATGTGGTCATGGACGAGGTGCACTACCTCTCCGACCGCTTCCGGGGCGCTGTCTGGGAGGAGGTCATCATCCACCTCCCGGAGTCGGTGACCCTCGTCTCGCTGTCGGCCACGGTCTCCAACGCCGAGGAGTTCGGTGACTGGCTGGACACCGTACGTGGCGACACCGAGGTGATCGTCTCCGAACACCGGCCCGTCCCGCTCTGGCAGCATGTGCTGGCCGGCCGCCGGATGTACGACCTCTTCGAGGAGAAGGACGCCAAGGACGGTGCGCCGGGCGGCGGGAGACGCGAGGTCAACCCCGATCTCGTGCGGCTGGCCCGGATGGAGAACTCCCGGACGTACAACCCGAGGGAACGCCGCCGCGGCAAGATGGTGCGGGAGGCGGACCGCGAGCGCGAGCGCCGTCAGCGCTCCAGAATCTGGACGCCGAGCCGTGTCGAGGTCATCGACCGGCTCGACGCCGAGGGCCTGCTGCCCGCCATCACCTTCATCTTCAGCCGGGCCGGCTGCGAGGCCGCCGTACAGCAGTGCCTGCACGCGGGTCTGCGGCTGAACGACGCGGAGGCGCGCAGCGAGGTCCGGGGCATCGTCGAGGAGCGCACCGCCACGATCCCCGACGAAGACCTCCATGTGCTGGGCTACTTCGAGTGGCTGGAGGGCCTGGAGCGGGGCATCGCCGCGCACCACGCCGGCATGCTGCCCGCCTTCAAGGAGATCGTCGAGGAGCTGTTCGTCCGCGGCCTGGTCAAGGCCGTCTTCGCCACCGAGACGCTGGCCCTGGGCATCAACATGCCCGCGCGGTCGGTGGTGTTGGAGAAGCTGGTCAAGTGGAACGGCGAGCAGCACGCCGACATCACCCCCGGCGAGTACACCCAGCTCACCGGCCGCGCCGGGCGGCGCGGTATCGATGTCGAGGGCCACGCGGTGGTGCTGTGGCAGCGGGCCATGGATCCGACCGCTCTGGCGGGGCTGGCCGGGACGCGCACGTATCCGCTGCGCTCCTCCTTCAAGCCGTCGTACAACATGGCGGTCAATCTGGTCCACCAGTTCGGCCGGCACCGCTCCCGTGAACTGCTGGAGACCTCCTTCGCGCAGTTCCAGGCGGACCGTTCGGTGGTCGGCATCTCCCGCCAGGTGCAGAAGAACGAGGAGGGCCTGGAGGGCTACCTCTCTTCGATGACCTGCCACCTCGGCGACTTCGAGGAGTACGCGCAGCTGCGCCGCAACCTCAAGGACCGGGAGACCGAGCTCGCCAAGCAGGGGGCCGCACAGCGGCGGGCGGCCGCGGCCACCGCCCTGGAGAAGCTCAAGACCGGCGACGTCATCCACGTCCCGACGGGCAAGTTCGCAGGTCTGGCACTGGTGTTGGAGCCGGGGCTGCCGGCGGGACGCGCCAACGGTCACCGCGGCTTCGAGCACCACGACGGCCCGCGGCCGCTGGTTCTCACCGCGGAGCGCCAGGTGAAGCGGCTCGCCCCGATCGACTTCCCGGTGCCGGTCGAGCCGCTGGAGCGGATGCGGGTCCCCAAGTCCTTCAATCCGCGCAGCCCCCAGTCCCGGCGCGACCTCGCGTCCGCGCTGCGCAGCAAGGCCGGGCACATCTCCCCGGAGCGGCACCGCAAGCAGCGCTCGGCGGCGGCCGACGACCGTGAGATCGCCCGGCTGCGCGCGGAGATCCGCGCGCATCCGTGTCACGGCTGCGACCAGCGCGAGGACCACGCCCGGTGGGCCGAGCGCCATCAGCGGCTGCAGCGCGACACCCGGCAGTTGGAGCGGCGCATCGAGGGCCGTACGAACACCATCGCCCGGACCTTCGACCGGGTGTACGCGCTGCTGTCCGACCTCGGCTATCTGCGCGGGGACGAGGTCACCGAGGACGGACGACGGCTGGCCCGGCTCTACGGCGAGCTGGACCTGCTCGCCTCGGAGTGCCTGCGTGAGGGTGTCTGGGACGCGCTGAAGCCGGCCGAGCTGGCGGCCTGCGCGTCGGCGCTGGTCTATGAGGCCAGGGCCGCCGACGACGCGCTGCCCCCGAAGCTGCCGACCGGCAATGCCAAACAGGCGCTTGCCGAAATGGTCCGTATCTGGGGCCGGTTGGACGCCAAGGAGGAGGAGCACCGGATCAACCAGACGGAGGGCGTCGGACAGCGCGAGCCGGATCTGGGCTTCGCCTGGGCGGCGTACCGCTGGGCGTCCGGGCACGGGCTGGACGAGGTGCTGCGTGAGGCGGAGATGCCCGCCGGAGACTTCGTGCGCTGGTGCAAGCAGGTTATCGATGTGCTCGGGCAGATCGCCGAGGCCGCCCCGGACGGCAGCCCGGTCCGGAAGAACGCCCGGCGGGCGGTCGACGGACTGCTGCGCGGGGTGGTCGCCTACTCCTCGGTGGGCTGAGCGGCCCTGGTGGTGGGCCGAGCCCGGGCACAGAGCCGGGGCTCGGCGGCGGTGTCCGGAACACCGGCCGGCTGCGCGGTGGAATCGCCGGGGCGGACTGCGCGTGGAATCGCCGGGGCCGTCATCCGGTCAAGGCTGCGTGGATGCCGCCGCCCGGCACACGCCGCTCGAGGCCCGGCGCCTGCCGCTCGCGTCCGGCGGTCCGTAGGAGGTGACGGCCCCTCCCCTTAGGGGAGCGATCTCCGGGATACATCTGCGAGATGACAACCGCTCAGCCGCTGTCATGCCTCGGTCTGACACCACAACCAGCGCGTGGAGTGATTCGGCGAACACCTCCCATCTCGTAGTTTCTTGATCGATACAGCAGCGATCAGGAAGACAGGGATACATGTACGGCAAGGCCTTCGCCCCCGAGTACCAAGGCGCCCTCGGCTCCTCCCTCTCCGTCAACTCCTCGTACGAGGAAGTGCTGGCCCGAGCGAGCGAGGAACAGCGCCAGTCGGTGCTGGAGTACGCGCGGGCCGGGCTCGCCGTCGCCGAGGCGAACCGGCGTCTCGGACGGGTGGCCGACGCCGAGCAGGCCTGGCGGGAGAGTTATCGAGCCGCCCGGCGGGCCGGCGACAAGGGAGCGATGGCCTGGGCACTGTGGAGCGGCGGGACACTGGCCCGCCAGTGCGGCAGGCTCGCTCTCGCCCGGCGCTGGCTGGCGGCGGCAGCCGAGTTGGCCGAACAGGGCGGCGACAGGACGGCCCGCGGCTACTCGGTCGCCGGGCTGGCCGAAACCGGCCGGATCCAGGGCGACTACGCGGCGGTCGGCGAGCTGCACGAGCAACTGCTCGCGGAGGCCCGGGAGTACGGCGAGGCCCGCCACATGGTGTGGGCGCTCGAGGGCATCGCGCAGATGCACCGCAACACCGGCTCGTACGACGAGGCGCTGGCGATGTTCCGGGAGGCGGCGGAGATCGCCGGCAATGCGGACGACGCCCGCGGCCGTGCCTGGGCGCTGCGCGGCATAGCCGACGTGCTGTCCCTCCAAGGTCGTCCGGAGCGCGCACTGGAGCTGCTCACCGAGGCCGAGGGCGTCTGCAGGGCGATGGATCTGTCGAGCGCGCTGGCGTACAACCACAAGATGCAGGGCAACGTGCTGTTCCGCGCCGGTCGTTACGAGCAGGCCCGTGAGGTCTACGCGGGCGCACTGTGCGAGTTCCGGGCGATCCAAGAGCTGCGGGGCGAGGCGCTGTCCCGGCTCGGGCTCGTCAAGGCCCGGGCCCGGCTGGGGCGTTCGGCCACGGAGACCCTGGCCGAACTCGAGGAACTGCACCGTACGTTCGACCGGATCGGGCTCCTCCATGCCCGGAGCAGCGTCGAGAAGTTCCGCGCCGAGATGGAGAATCCGGCCCACGCCGTGTGAAAGCCCGGACGTGGCCGGACAGTCTTCACGATCCCGCGACTCCCCGACCTCGTGAGGAGCAGCCGGAGAAGCATCGGCTCCGGGTGACCGGGGAAGTGGTTGTGGTCCGGCTGCCGGGCGTGGCAGGTTGGTCGGCGCCGCGCCGACCCGTCCGGCAGACAGGAGCCGCCGTGTCACTCGGAGACAGAGTGAGAGGTGGCCGCGCCGGAGTGCGCGCGGGTGCGGTGGCCGTCGCGGTCGGCGCCGCCGCGGCGGTGGCTCTGTGGGTCTCCGACTCCGCTCCCGAGTGGCTCGCCCCGGCCCTGAGCGCGGTGGTCACCGCCGCCTTGGTGGAGGAGACCGTCCGCCGGCAGCGGCGGATCCCCCGCGGCGACCCCCTCGACTTCCACGTCACCATCTCGGACGCCAGTTATGTCTACGTGCCCGCTGGAACCGGCGAGCCGCAGCGCACCGTTCCGGTGAGCGGGCACACCGTACGGCTGCACGTCATGGCACCGGACCGGACCGTCGTCCTGGCCGGGCTCCGGGCTGTGGTACTCGAACGGCGGCCTCCTCGGGGGGAGTTGTCGCCGCATGCCGGGGTGATGCCCGTCCGCGCCTACACCGTGCTGCTCGATGAGGACCCGCCCCGGCTGGAGCCGCGCGGCCCCGACACCCCGCCCGCGTTCTCGTACAAGGTCGGCCCGGACGATCCCGAGACGTTCGAGCTGCGGGCCGAGACCGCGCGCTGGCACGTGACGTGGGTGCTGGAGCTGGACTGGGTGTGCGACCGGCGCTCCGGCACCACGAGAGTGGACATCGCGGGGCATCCGTTCCGAACGGTGGCCCGGCCACCGCGCGGCCTGAGTTGGGAGGACGAGGCATGAGATGGCGGCGTCGGCGTGCGGCGAACCGGGGGCGGGAGCGGGGATCGGACCACGGCCGTGCCCGGGACGACGAGACCTTCGCGGCACGGGTCAGCGCGCTCAGCCACGTCTCCGTCGTCCTCGCCCCGAGCACCACCGTGGGCCCCGAACCCTTACTCATCCCCGTCACCGGCCACAACGTGTACCTCGACCTGGCGGCCCACGGTGCTGTGGACGCCGTCCTGCACGGCTTGCGCGCCGAGGTGGTCCGCCGCGGCCCGCTGAAGCCCGACGGAGTGAACCTGTTGCCCCAGCCCGGCCCCGGAATCTCCTACTCCGAGGACTTGGCGGAGGCACGCCGACGCGGTCTGGAACGCTACCGGCCCATGGAGATCCCGGACGCGGAGGTGTTCCTGGACGAGACTCCGCCGCTCGTGCGCGCCGCTCTCGACAAGCACGGCGAGCCCGTGCGGCCGGTGTTCCGGCTTCCTCTGCGGGTCGCCGCCGGCACCACCGTACGGATCGTGCTCGCCCCGCTCACCGACGAACGCGGACTCATCGACTGGCGGCTGACCGCCGACGTCGTCTGCGGCAGCCACCGTGCCTCTCCCGACTGGGACCTCCGGGTGACCGCGGAGACCACCATGCGTACCTTCCATCCGGACGGCCGTGAACCGGAGGCCACCCCGGTGCACGTGCTGGCCCCGCACTGGAAACCCGAGTGCCCGCCGAGCGGTTCCGTCAGGCCGTGATGCCCCAGGAGCTCACCCGGAGGAGGCGGCAGAGACGGCGGCAGTGGCTTCCTGCTCCTTCTCCACCTGCTGGTTCCACTCGCGCTTGGACGCCTGCCAGCCGTCCTCGTCGTGCCCGCTCCGCCAGTACCCGGAGATCGACAGCCGTTCCCGCGGCACCTCCCGCTCGATCCGCAGATGGCGTCGGAGTTCCTTCGCGAAGCCCGCCTCGCCGTGTACGAAGGCCTGCACGTCGCCCTCCGGGAAGTCCAGGGAACGCAACGCCGGTACGAGCGCGGTGCCGGCCGGCGCCGCGCCCCGGTGCAGCCAGACGATCTCCGCGCCCGCCGGTACGGCCAGCTCCTGTTCCTCCTCCGGCGCGGCCACCTCCACAAAGGCGCGGACGGTCGCGTTCGCGGCCCGCGGCTCCGGAGCCTGCCCGCACAGCCGCTCCAGAGCGGCGGCGATGGCCGGCAGAGCGCTCTCGTCGCCGGCGAGCAGGTGCCAGTCCGCCGCGGGGTCCGGGGCGTAGTCGCCACCGGGCCCCAGGAACAGGACCTCTTCGCCGGGCCGCACCCGCGCGGCCCAGGGTCCGGCGACCCCTGCGTCACCGTGGATCACGAAGTCCACGGCGAGCTCGCGCGCCTGCGGGTCCCAGCTGCGCACGGTGTACGTCCGGGTCCGCGGCCACTGGTCGCGCGGCATGTCGCGGCGGACCGCCTCGATGTCGAACGGCTCGGGGTAGGCCACCCCCTCGACCGGGAAGAGCAGCTTGATGTAGTGGTCCGTGTGCTCGCCCGCGTCGAAGCCGTCCAGGCCCGAGCCGCCCAGCACCACGCGCACCATGTGCGGCGTGAGCCGCTGGGTCCGCACCACCTCGGCACGGTTGAGCTTCGGCTTTCTGCGTACGGGACGATCTGCCACTGCGGCCTCCCCTGCCTCGCTGAGTTAGGTATGCCTAACCTAACAGATCAGCTTCGAAGCGTGGAGATCAACCGCTCCAGCGACCCGCCGAGACCCCACCGGGCGGCGAGCGCGTCAAGGCCGGCCGGTTCGCGCGGAGTGCGGGGCAGCGCCGGGTCGAAGTCCGGCAGCGGTACGTCCGAGGCGACGCGTACCACCTTCGGCGCTACGGCGAGGTAGTCACGCGCCTCGTGCAGCCGCTTGCGCTGGGTGGGGGTCAGCTTCGAGAACGGCTCGTCGGCGGCGGCCAGGATCCCGGCCAGGTCGCCGTACGCGGCGAGGAGCTTGGCCGCGGTCTTCTCGCCGATGCCGGGGACGCCCGGCAGGCCGTCGCTCGGGTCGCCGCGCAGCAGCGCCAGATCCGCGTACCCCGCGCCGTCCACGCCGTACTTCTCGCGCAGCCACGCCTCGTCCACCCTCTGGTGGGTGCCGACGCCCTTGACGGGATAGAGGACGCGCACCCCGCGCACGTCGTCGACCAGCTGAAAGAGATCGCGGTCACCGGTGACGATGTCGACCGGGCCGGACGCGCGGCCGGTCAGTGTGCCGATCACGTCGTCCGCCTCGTACGACGGCGCGCCCACCCGGGCGATCCCGATCGCGTCCAGTACGTCCTCGATCACCGGAACCTGCGGGGAGAGGGTGTCGGGAACCTCCTCGATGTCGGAGCCCTCCGGCACCTCCTCCGCGACGCGGTGCGCCTTGTACGTGGGGATCAGCTCGACCCGCCAGTGCGGGCGCCAGTCGGCGTCCATGCAGGCGACCAGGTCGTCGGGGCGGTGGTCCTGGACGAGCCGGGCGATGAAGTCCAGCAGCCCGCGCACCGCGTTGACCGGTGTGCCGTCGGGCGCTCTGACCGAATCCGGTACCCCGAAGTAGGCGCGGAAGTAGAGGGAGGCGGTGTCGAGAAGCATCAGGCGTCGGGTCACACCCAGATGATGCCCTACCGGCCGCCGCACATCGTCGGGAAGACAATACGGACGATGTGTCATGTGAGAACGGCGCCGGTGAACGTCCGACAGTTGCGCATGGTGCCTCCGCGGGGGTTTGCGTCGAGCAGCGCCGGGGACCCGACACCCGGAGTGGACCAGCCGCGATTTCAACGACGAGGGCGCACACCGCCTTCCGACACGGAGTCTGGAACCCAGCATGAGCCACGCCCCCCGCCACCTCGGACGGTTGGCGGGGCTTCTCGCCGTCCTGCTGGTCCTCACCGGGGCCGGGCTCGCCGTGCTCCGCCCCGCGGACGCCGCCCTCCGGCCCAGCGACGCCGACCGGGGTGCGCTCCGCGGCCTCGTCGAGGAGGTGACCGCCGCCCGCGGCCACCGCTACGGCGCCGTCGACGGCACGGGCCGCCGCATGGACGCGGCCAAGATTGTCCAGGCCGCCGACGGCCGGTACCTGGCCGTCTACCACTCACGTCTCGGCGACGGCCGCTTCCACGCAGCCGTCGCCACCTCCCAGGACCTGCTGCACTGGCACCGGCGGCACGACTTCGGCCCCGGCAGCTCCCAGCCGACCCTCGCACAGGGCCCCGACGGCGGCTTCGTCCTCGCCTGGGAGCAGGACCCGTACAACCACTTCGCCGTACGGCACTACCCGGGCGCCGCCGCCCTGTTGGCCGGGCGTGCCGACCGGTCGCACGACGCCCCGCGGACTCTCTCCAGCTGCTCCGAGGGCACCCCCGCCATCAGCGAGATCCGTGGCCCCCGGGCGGCCGTCGTCGAACTCACCGGCCACTACCGGGCCGACTGCGGCACCGACCGCGAACTGCGCGCCACCCTCTCCGGCTTCACCACCTGGCAGACCCGCCCCGACCGCCGCCTGGACACGGCCCTGCTCGCCCACGGCACCGGCGGCAACATCGGCGACCGCGACCTCCTCCACTACCGCGGCAGCGCCTTGCTGCTGATCGAAGGCCAGCGCCGCGAGGGGGACTTCGGCAGCTGGGGCACCTATGTCTACGACCCGGCCGCGGGCGGCGCCGACCGGGCGCGGATCCGTACCCACGCCGGAAGCACCGCTTTCGCCAACCCCTCCGCCACGCTGCTCACCGCTCCCGACGGCCGCCCGTCGCTGCTCGTCAGCGTCTTCATACCGCGCGAGGGAGCTGCCCCGGGCGAGACGGGGCAGCTCCTCTACTACGTCACCCTGTGAGCGTCCCGCGCACCTGACGGGCCGCCGCGGTCATGTGCTCCAGAGCTGCCGCGACCTCCTCGGGGGAGCGGGTCTTCAGCCCGCAGTCCGGGTTGACCCACAGCCGCTCGGCCGGGACCGCCGCCAGCGCCTGCCGCAGCAGGTCCGCGATCTCCCCGGTCGAGGGGACCCGCGGCGAGTGGATGTCGTACACCCCCGGACCCACCTCGCGCGGGTAGCCGGCCTCGGCCAGTTCGCCGGCGATGCCCATCCGGGACCGTGCCGCCTCCAGGCTGATGACGTCGGCGTCCAGTTCCTCGATGCCGGACAGGATCTCGCCGAACTCCGCGTAGCACATATGGGTGTGCACCTGGGTGTCGGCCCGCACCCCGGCGGTGGTGAGCCGGAACGCCTCGGTGGCCCACTCCAGATATCCGGGCCGGGCGGCCCGGCGCAGCGGCAGCAGTTCGCGCAGCGCGGGTTCGTCGACCTGGATGACGGAGGTGCCCGCGGCCTCCAGGTCGGCGATCTCGTCGCGCAGGGCGAGCGCCACCTGCCGGGCGGTTTCGGCGAGCGGCTGGTCGTCGCGGACGAAGGACCACGCGAGCATGGTGACCGGCCCGGTGAGCATGCCCTTGACCGGACGCTCCGTCAGGGACTGGGCGTAGCGGATCCAGTCCACCGTCATGGGCGCGGGCCGGGACACGTCCCCGGCGAGGACCGGGGGCCGGACGTAGCGGGTGCCGTAGGACTGGACCCAGCCGTGCCGGGTGGCCAGGAAGCCGTCCAACTGCTCGGCGAAGTACTGCACCATGTCGTTGCGTTCGGGTTCGCCGTGCACCAGTACGTCCAGGCCGGCCTTCTCCTGGAAGCCGATCACATCCCGGATCTCCTGGGCGATCCGCTCCCGGTAGCCGTCCTCGCTGAGCCGCCCGGAGCGCAGCCCTGCCCGGGCGGCGCGCAGTTCGGCGGTCTGCGGGAAGGAGCCGATGGTGGTCGTGGGAAGCGGCGGCAGGGCGAGCCGGGCGCGCTGGGCGGCCGTCCGCCGCTCGTACGGCTGCGGGCGCCGGGTGTCGGCGTCCGTGACGGCGGCGCTCCTGGCCCGTACGGCGGGGTCCTTGGTGAGGGCGGAGCCCTCGCGGGAGGCGAGCGCGGCGCGGGCCGCGGCGAACTGCGGGGCGACGGCCTCCCGGCCCTCGTCCAGGGCGCGGGCGAGCACCGAGATCTCGGCCGTCTTCTGCCGGGCGAAGGACAGCCAGCGGGTCACCTGAGGGTCGAGGTGGCGCTCGGCGGCGGCGTCCAGCGGTACGTGCAGCAGCGAGCACGAGGGCGCGGGGTCGACCCGCTCGGCAAGACCCAGGAGGGTGGCGAGCGTGCCCAGTGCCTTCTCCAGGTCGGTGGCCCAGATATTGCGGCCGTCGACGACACCGGCGACGAGGCGGCGGCCGGGCAGTCCGCCGTTGGCTGCGAGCGCGGCGAGATTCGCCGCGGCCGGTCCGGTGAAGTCCAGGGCCAGGCCCTCGACAGGCGAGCCGACGAGCACCGGCAGCGCCTCGCCGAGCGCGTCGAAGTACGAGGCGACGAGCAGCTTGGGCCGCCCGGGTACGGCGCACAGGTCGCGGTAGGCGCGCGCGGTGGCGCCGAGTACCGAGCCCGGCTGGTCCTGTACGAGTACGGGCTCGTCCAGCTGCACCCACCCGGCGCCTGCCTCGGCCAGATCCGCCAGCAGCGACGCGTACACCGGAAGCAGCCGGTCCAGCAGGGTCAGCGGCTCGAATCCGGCGTCCGCGTCCGGGCCCGGCTTGGACAGCATCAGGAAGCTGACCGGGCCGAGCAGCACCGGCCGGGCGGTGTGCCCTTCCTCCCTGGCCTCGATGAACTCGCCGGTCTGCTTGCGCGAGTCGGCGGTGAAGACGGTGTCCTGGCTCAACTCGGGGACGAGATAGTGGTAGTTGGTGTCGAACCACTTGGTCATCTCCAGCGGCGGCACCTCCGAGGTGCCGCGGGCCATGGCGAAGTACGTGTCCAGCTCGCCGAGCCCGGCGGCCCGGTGCCGGGCCGGAACGGCTCCGACGGCCCAGGCGGTGTCCAGCACATGGTCGTAGAGGGAGAAGTCGCCGGTGGGGATCTCGTCGATGCCCGCGTCCCGGAGCTCCTGCCGGGCGGCGGCGCGCAACGCGGCTGCCGTGCACAGCAGTTCGTCCTCGGTGGCCCGCCCGGACCAGTAGCCCTCGACGGCCTTCTTCAGTTCCCGGTCGGGCCCCTGCCGCGGGTAGCCGTGCAGGGTGGCCCGCACGCGTGCGGTGTTCGCATCGGTCACGGAACTCTCCTTCGCGAGTTCTTGAGCGACCTCGGGAAGGCGGATGGGGGACAGGCCCATGACGCCCTGCCACCGCCGACCCGCCCTCGAGGTCCCGGTTCGCCGCACCCCATGGCCGGGGCGCGGGCAGTGGCAGGTCTTCGGACTCGCGGGCGCGCCTTCCCCATGACGAGGTACGGCACCTACTGGCCGTCGCTTCCCGGACGTCTGGCGTCCAGTGCTGATGACGGCGGTCGTTCCCACTCACCGCTGCGGGGCAGTCCCGGATTTTCACCGGGTTCCCTCTTGCGACGCTCCCGCCTGGCGGGCGGGGCGAACCAGCTGCACGGCCAGCGTACCGCCGCACCACGGACCCGGGATCAGCCGCTCGGAATACGAACGGGATGCCGGCCGGGATGCGTACGGGTGCCGGCCGGTCCGGCGCCGTAGGGTCGCCGGTATGCGCGTCGTCTCGCTCGTCCCCTCGCTCACCGAGGCCGTGGCCGTCACCGCGCCCGGGCTGCTGGTCGCCGCGACCGACTGGTGCAGCCATCCGTCGGATCTCGACGTCGTACGGGTCCGGGGCACCAAGAACCCGGACGTGCCCGCGATCGTCGCCCTCGCTCCGGACCTGGTGATCGCCAACGAGGAGGAGAACCGGGAAGGCGATCTGGCCGCGCTGCGGGACGCGGGGCTGGATGTCCTGGTCACCGAAGTCCGCACCCTGGAGCAGGCGTTCGCGGAGCTGGAGCGGGTCCTGGTCGACGGCTGCGGGCTGGCCCGGCCCGGCTGGCTGGCGGAGGCGGAGGCCGCCTGGCGGGACGTACGGGCTCCGTCCGAACGCCGGACCGCGATCGTGCCGGTCTGGAGGCGGCCGTGGATGGTGCTCGGCCGGGACACCTTCGCGGGCGATTTGCTGGCCCGGCTCGGCGTCGAGAATGCGTACGCCGGGCACGCCGACCGCTACCCGCGCATTCCGCTCGAGGAGCTGTCCGCGGCGGGGGCCGATCTCGCCGTTCTCCCCGACGAGCCCTACCGCTTCACCGTGGACGACGGTCCGGAGGCGTTCCCCGAGCTGCCGTCGGCGCTGGTCAGCGGCCGCCATCTGACCTGGTACGGACCGTCGTTGGCCGAAGCGCCCGCGGTGCTCGGCGCGGCGCTGCGGGCAGCTCGCGGCTGAGCGGCCGCGCACGTGGGGTACGGCCGGCGGGCTGCCGGCGCAGGACAGCAGGACAGCAGGACAGCAGGACAGCAGGACAGCGGGACGGCAGGACGGCGGGACGGCGGGACGGCGGGACGGTGGGGCAGCGGAACAGCGGGACAGCAGGACGGCAGAGTGACGCGGGCGGATCCGTTGGTCACCCGGTGCCGGATGGCCCATCCTGGATCTGGCGGGACCGTCGCGAGGCCGGGCCCGCAGGATCGAAGCCCGGTTCGCCCGACCAGGGACGCAACCGCACGTTCGGAACGGAAAGGGGGATGGGGGAGCGGCTCCGGCTGACGGATGCCACACCCCTGACCAGCCATGGACATCACCATTCGGCTGTCACAGCAGCCGGAGGCCGACGCATTGCTCGGCCGCAGCCCGCTGGCCGCCCTGACCGGCATGCTTCTCGATCAGCAGGTTCCCATGGAGTGGGCCTTCACCGGCCCGTACACGATCGCGCAGCGGCTGGGTTCCGACGATCTGGACGCGCACGAGATCGCCGCCTACGATCCGGACGACTTCGCCGCGCTGCTGTCGGCCAAGCCCGCCGTGCACCGCTACCCCGGGTCCATGGCCAAGCGGGTGCAGCAGCTGTGCCAGTACCTGGTCGATCACTACGACGGCGACCCGGCCGCGGTGTGGCGGGATGTCGGCTCCGGCAAGGAACTCCTCGACCGGCTGAACGCGCTGCCCGGTTACGGCAAGCAGAAGTCCCAGATCTTCCTGGCGCTGCTGGGCAAGCAGTTGGGAGTGACGCCCGAGGGGTGGCGTGAGGCGGCGGGCTCCTACGGCGAGGAGGGTTCGTACCGCTCGGTGGCCGATATCACCGGGCCCGAGTCGCTGGACAAGGTCCGCGCCCACAAGCAAGAGGTCAAACGGGCCGCCAAGAAGGCATGAGCCCCGCCGCGCTACCCGGGCGGTGCTCGTAACGGACGCGCTGTGCAGACCTGAGGCCCTCGAATTCGCCGAGGCCCTGACGCCCGACGGTCGACCTGCCCTGACGCCCGGACAGACGACCTACTGGACACAGAGACCTAGAGGGACCGCGCGGCCGAGACCAGTGCCTGCATCACCCGGAGGTCCTCACCCGCCTCCGGGTGCCACTGCACGGCCAGGACGAAGCCGTCACCGTCCGCCAGTTCCACCGCTTCCAGCGTGCCGTCCTCCGCGTGGGCGCACGCCAGCAGACCGCGGCCGAGCCGGTCCACCGCCTGGTGGTGGTAGCTCGGTACGGCCACGGCCTCCGGCAGCACCTTGTCCAGCAGCGTCCCCGGCACCGGCTTCACCTCGTGCGGCGTGAAGACCCCGGGCGCGCCGCAGTGGCCGTCGTGCCCGACCGACTCGGGCAGATGCTGCACCAGCGTTCCGCCCAGCGCGACGTTGAGCAGCTGCATCCCCCGGCAGATGCCGAGCAGCGGCTTGCCCGCCGCCAGCGCCGCCTCGATCAGGGCGAGTTCCCAGGCGTCCCGTTCCGGCCCGGCCGGGCCCGTCCGCGGGTGGGGCGCGGCCCCGTACCGTACCGGCTCGATGTCCGGACCACCCGCGATGACCACACCGTCCAGCCGTTCCACCGCCGCCGCGGCCGTCTCCGGCGCGTCCGGCGGCAGCATGGCCGCCAGCCCGCCGGCGCGCTGTACGAGCCGGTGGTACCCGGCGGGCAGCAGCGCCGCGGACTGGTGCCAGACGCCCCAGCGCACCGAGGACTCCAGGTACGTACTGATGCCGATGAGCGGCTTGGGCACGAGCTTTCCTCCGGTCAGTCGCGTGTCAGTTCGGCCTCGGCGGCGGCCAGTGCCGCGAACTCCTCCTCCGGAGCGGCGGCGACGAGACGGTGCCGGGAGTAGAAGGCGAAGTAGCCGAGGGCGACCACATATACACCCAGGGCGATGAACGCCGCGTCCTTGTCCACCAGGAAGGTGGCCACCAGCGCGGAGCACGCCAATGCGAACGCTACTGAGGAAGTGACGATTCCGCCGGGAGTCCGGTACGGCCGCGGCAGTTCGGGCTCGCGGCGCCGCAGCACGATGTGCGACAGCGCCATCAGAGCGTAGGAGATGGTCGCTCCGAAGACGGCGACATTGAGCATCCGGGCGCCGTCGCCGGTCGCCGCGGCCAGCGAGAAGCCGATCGCGCCCGGCACCAGCAGGCCGAGGTACGGGGCCTTGCGGCGGCTGGTCAGCGACAGGAAGCGCGGCAGGTAGCCGGCCCGGGAGAGGGCGAACAGCTGGCGCGACCCGGCGTAGATCAGCGAGAAGAAGGAGGCGACCAGACCGGCCAGCCCCGCGTAGTTGACGAACCGGCTGAGCGGGGTCGGCTCGCCGCCGCCCTGGAGCGCCTCCACCAGCGGGTTGCCCGCCTCCTGCACCGCCGCCGAGCCGCGCGCGCCGGTCGCCGCGAGGAAGGTGACCAGGGCGAGCACCAGCAGGATGCCCATGGAGATCGCCATGGCCTTCGGCAGCGAGCGCGCGGGGTCCTTGGTCTCCTCGGCCGCCAGCGGCACTCCCTCCACGCCCAGGAAGAACCACATCCCGAACGGGAACGCCGCCCAGATGCCCAGCACACCGAACGGCAGCCAGGAACTGGAGCCGAAGGCGCCCTGGTCGACCGGGATGTCGTTCAGGCCGCCCGCGTCGAACTCCATGAACGCCCCGACCGCGAAGATCAGCAGTGCTGCGACCGCGATGCCGGTGACGACGAAGCTGAAGCGCAGTGCCTCGCCGACGCCCCACAGGTGGATCCCGATGAAGACGGCGAAGCAGGCGAGGTAGACCGGCCAGCCGGATTCCAGACCGAAGAGCTTCAGCGACTCGACGTAGTCCCCGATGAAGATCGAAATGGCCGCGGGCGCGAGAACGTACTCGATGAGGATCGCGGTGCCGGTGAGGAAGCCGCCCCAGGTGCCCAGCGCGCGCCGCGCGAAGCCGTAGCCGCCGCCCGCCGTCGGCAGGATCGCGGCCATCTCGGCCTGGGCGAAGACCAGACACGTGTACATCAGGCCCATCAGGACGGCGGCAATGGCGAGGCCGCCGAACCCGGCCTCCGCCAGGCCGAAGTTCCAGCCCGCGAAGTCGCCGGAGACGACATAGGCCACACCGAGACCGGTCAGCAGCAGCCAGCCGGCGCTGCCCCGGCGCAAGGCGCGCTTCTCCAGATAGCGGTCCTCGGGGGAGGTGCCCCCGGCCTCCGAGGGGGGTGCGATACGGGACTCGGTGCCTTCGGTCATGAGCCGCTCCTGACCTGACGGGGTCAATGGTGTGGGGGCATACCTTTGTCCTCGACGGTCGGGGGGCGCAAGGGTCTTGCGTGCTGCATTTTTCCGGGGAGCGACCCCCGGACCCCCGAAGTTGGTGACGAAAACGCCTCGGCCGTGCTCACGCGAGGAATCCGCGCAGCAGGGCCGCCGTGCCCGCGCAGTGCTCCCGCATGACCTCGCGCGCCCCGTCCGCGTCCCCCTCCAGCACCGCGTCGACCAGCGCGATGTGCTGCTGCTGCGAGTGCTCCAGATTGCGCACCAGCAGCGGGATGCAGTCCAGCAGATCGTTGACGGTCGCCCGTACGGCCGCGTACTGGGAGGCCAGGGACGGCGAGCCGCACAGCTCCGCCACGGTCAGATGCAGCATCGTGTCCAGCCGTCGGTAGTCCGCCAGCGGGGCGTCGTGCGTCGCGGCGAGCGCCTCCCGCAGCCGGCCGGCCTGCTCCGGGGACAGCCCGTGCGCCGCGCACAGCCCGGCCGCGCCCACCTCCAGCACCTCCCGGAACCGCAGGGTGTCCTCGACGTCGACCTTCTCGATGCGCCGCCGCAGCTCCTCCCCGGCGGCGCCGCCCGCGACCTCGGGGCGCTGCCGTACGAACGTCCCGCCGTACCGCCCCCGCCGGCTCTCCACCAGGCCCTGGTCCTGGAGCACCCTCAGCACCTCGCGGAGCGTCACCCGGCTGACCCCCAGCCGGTCGGCCAGCTCACGCTCCGCAGGAAGACGCTCGCCGTACGCCACCAGCCCGAGCCGGACGACCTGGAGTATCTGCTCCAGGGCCTCCTCGAAGCCGTTGCCGGCCCGCACCGGCCGCAGCACCGGCGCCAGCCGGTCCGTGTCGCCCGACTCCTGGATGTCGCCCATCGTCACCTCTTCCCAATCAAAGGTCTGCAGGATTACCTTATGGCCTCCGGCATCAACAGGAGGCATTCCCGTGGCTGACCGCACACCCCCGCTGTCCGTCGACGAACTGAGAAGGCTCGTCGATGCCGGGGAGATCGACACTGTCGTCCTCGCCTTCACCGATATGCAAGGAAGGCTCCAGGGCAAGCGGTTCGCCGCCCGGTTCTTCCTCGACGACGCCCTCGACCACGGCACCGAGGGGTGCAACTACCTCCTCGCCGTGGACGCCGACATGAACACCGTCGACGGCTACGCCATGTCCTCCTGGGAGCGCGGCTACGGGGACTTCGCCATGCACGGGGACACGGACACGCTGCGCCGTACCCCGTGGAACCCCGGCACCGCCCTCCTCACCGCCGACCTGGCCTGGCACGACGGCTCCCCGGTCGTCGCCTCCCCGCGCCAGGTGCTGCGCCGCCAGCTCGACCGGCTCGCCGAGCACGGCTGGACCGCGTACGCCGGCACCGAGCTCGAATTCATGGTCTTCAAGGACACCTACGAGGACGCCTGGACCCGCGGCTACCGCGGAATGAACCCGGCCAACCAGTACAACGTCGACTACTCCGTCCTCGGTACCGGGCGGGTCGAGCCTCTGCTGCGCCGCATCCGCAACGAGATGGGCGCCGCCGGCATGACCGTCGAATCGGCGAAGGGGGAGTGCAACCTCGGCCAGCACGAGATCGCCTTCCGCTACGACGACGCCCTCACCACCTGCGACCAGCATGCCGTCTACAAGACCGGTGCCAAGGAGATCGCCGCGCAGGAGGGCATGTCGCTCACCTTCATGGCGAAGTACGACGAGCGCGAAGGCAACTCCTGCCATATCCACCTCTCGCTGCGCGACGAGTTCGGGGAGCCCGTCTTCGCCGACGAGCAGGCCCCGTACGGCATGTCGAAGACCATGCGGCATTTCCTCGCCGGACAGATGGCCGCGATGCGCGACTTCACCCTGCTCTACGCACCGAACATCAACTCCTACAAGCGCTTCCGGCCCGGCTCCTTCGCCCCCACCGCCGTCGCCTGGGGGCCCGACAACCGCACCTGTGCTCTGCGCGTCATCGGCCACGGACACTCCCACCGCTTCGAGAACCGCCTCCCGGGCGGCGACGTCAATCCGTACCTCGCCGTGGCGGGCATGGTCGCGGCCGGACTGCACGGCATCGAGCAGGAGTTGGAGCTGCCGGAGGAGTGCACCGGCAACGCATACAACGGCGACGCCGAACACGTCCCGGTCACGCTCCGCGAGGCCGCCGAGCTGTGGGCGGCCAGCCCGATCGCCGCAGCGGCCTTCGGCGACGACATGGTCGCCCACTACCTCAACATGGCCCGCATCGAGCAGGAGGCGTACGACTCCGCCGTCACGGACTGGGAGCGGTTCCGATCCTTCGAGCGGATGTGACCGGGCCGAGCGGGGCCGGGGTGCCGGGCCCACCCGCCCCGGCACGGCCCAGACCCGCCGGGAGCGGCGGAGCGAACCAGAGGGACAGAAGGGCCAGAGGGAGCTGACGTGCAGGAGCTTCACGTACTCAACCCGGCGACCGAGGAACTGGTCGCCACGGTCACGGCGTCGACGGCGCGGGATGTCGACGCCGCCGTGACCCGGGCCGCGAAGGCCCAGCGCGGCTGGGCCGGGCTCGCCCCCGGCGACCGGGCCCGGCTGCTGCGCCGCTTCGCCGTCGCGGTCGACGAACACCTCGAGGAGCTGGCGCTGCTCGAGGTCCGCGAGGCGGGCCACCCCATCGGCAACGCGCGCTGGGAGGCCGGCAACGTCCGGGACCTGCTCGACTACGCGGCCGGCGGAGCGGAGCGGCTGAACGGCAGCCAGATCCCGGTGGCGGGCGGCCTGAACGTCACTTTCCACGAACCCCTCGGCGTCGTCGCCGTCATCGCGCCGTGGAACTTCCCTATGCCCATTGCCGCCTGGGGCATGGCGCCCGCCCTCGCGGCGGGCAACGCCGTCCTGCTCAAGCCCGCGGAGACGACACCGCTCACCGCGCTGAGACTGGCGGAACTCGCGCTCGAGGCCGGACTCCCCGAGGACCTCTTCCAGGTGCTGCCGGGGGAGGGGGCCGTCGCGGGCGACGCCCTGGTCGGGCACCCCGGCGTCGCCAAGATCGTCTTCACCGGCTCCACCGCCGTCGGCAAGCGGATCATGGCCAAATGCGCGGTGAGCGTGAAGCGGGTGACGCTCGAACTCGGCGGCAAGAGCCCCAATATCGTCTTCGCCGACGCCGACATCGAGCAGGCGGCGCAGGCCGCCCCCGGCTCCTTCCTCGACAACACCGGCCAGGACTGCTGCGCCCGCACCCGCATCCTGGTGCAGCGCCGCGTGTACGACCGCTTCATGGAGCTGCTGGAGCCCGGTGTCCGCGCCTTCACCGTCGGGGACCCGGCCGACCCGGCCACGCAGATGGGCCCGCTGATCTCCGCCGTCCAGCTGGAGCGCGTACGGTCCTACGTCCCCGAGGACGCCCCCGCCGCCATCCGAGGCGAGGCCCCGGCCGGCAAGGGCTTCTGGTACCCCGCGACCGTCCTCACCCCCCAAACGCCCGATGACCGTACGGCCGTCGAGGAGATCTTCGGCCCGGTCGCGGTCGTGCTGCCCTTCGAGGACGAGGCCGACGCCGTACGCCTCGCCAACGCCACCCCGTACGGCCTCTCGGGCTCCCTGTGGACCCGTGACGTCGGCCGTGCGATCCGTGTCTCCCGTGCCGTCGCGGCAGGGAACCTGTCCGTCAACTCGCACAGCAGCGTCCGCTATTCGACCCCCTTCGGGGGCTTCGGCGAGTCCGGACTCGGCCGGGAGCTGGGCCCCGGCGCGCTCACCGCCTTCACCGAGACCAAGAACGTGTTCATCAGCACCGAGGAGAGCAAGTGACGACCGAGCAGACGACCTCCCAGTGCCGCCGCCTCGTCGGCCGTACCGCCGTCATCACCGGAGCGGGCAGCGGCATTGGCCTGGCCACCGCGCGACGGCTCGCCTCCGAGGGTGCCAACGTCGTGTGCGCCGATCTGGACGAGACCGCGGGCAAGGCGGCCGCCGCCGAGGTCGGCGGGCTCTTCGTCCAGGTCGACGTCACCGACTCCGACCAGGTCGAGGCGCTCTTCAAGACCGCCTACGACAGCTACGGTTCGATCGACATCACCTTCAACAACGCCGGTATCTCACCGCCCGACGACGACTCGATCCTCACCACCGGGCTCGACGCCTGGAAGCGCGTCCAGGAGGTCAACCTCACCTCCGTCTACCTCTGCTGCAAGCACGCCATCCCCTATATGCGGCGTCAGGGCAAGGGCTCGATCATCAACACCGCGTCGTTCGTGGCGAAGATGGGCGCGGCCACCTCCCAGATCAGTTACACCGCGTCCAAGGGCGGGGTGCTGGCGATGTCGCGCGAGTTGGGCGTGCAGTTCGCCCGCGAGGGCATCCGGGTCAATGCCCTCTGCCCGGGGCCGGTCAACACCCCGCTGCTCAAGGAGCTGTTCGCCAAGGACCCCGAGCGGGCCGCGCGCCGTATGGTGCACGTGCCCGTCGGCCGGTTCGCCGAGCCCGAGGAGATCGCCTCCGCGGTGGCCTTCCTCGCCAGCGATGACTCATCGTTCGTCAACGCCGCCGAGTTCCTGGTCGACGGTGGCATCGCGGGCGCGTACGTCACGCCGGTATAGACCGCCCGCGGCCCCGCGCCGCGTTGCCACCGGGTCGCCCGAGCGCGCCGTACGGGAACGCTCTCCTCCGGCTACCGCTGGGTGGGGTCCCCCGGCGTTGGCTGGGGAGTGCCCCCACTGCCTTGCCGTGGGGGAGAACCGGACGGCGCCGGCCGACCGGTGACGATGGCACGGGACACGGCCTGGCCCGCCGGCAGCCGGACACCACGGGGGTCCGGGTGCCGGCCGGCTTGTTGGGAGACGGTGCGCTGAGTGGGATTTCGGCCATAAGGTGACCGCGTGAGCATGACGACCCCGCCGGGATGGTACGCAGATCCCGGGTACACAGGCCCCGACCCCGCACTCGAGCGTTGGTGGGACGGGTCTACGTGGACCGACTACACCCGCGAACCACGTGGTGTCTCCGTATCCCAGATACCGCCGGAGCAGCCCCACTTCGGCCCACCGCAGCCTCCCGGCCCCCCGCTGCCGCCCAGCCCCGCGACGTACGGATACCAGCCGCAGGCCGATGAGAGCGCCTCGCGCGGCAAGGTCCTGGCGACCTCGGGCGTCGTCGTCCTGCTGGCAACCGCCCTGGTCGGCGGAATCATTGCGCTGAACGGCGACGGCGACGGCTCGGACCAGGCCGGGGCGCAGCCGACCGCAGGACCGCAGCAGCCGACGCCCGGGGACCAGGGCGGCGGCAACGGAGGCGCCGGCGGGGGCGTCGGCCCGTCGCCGAGCGAAGCGCCGGACACCTCACCGGACAAGATCAACGGGATTCGGCTGCCCGTGCTCGAAGGCTGGCAGAAGGGCCGCAGCAGCTCGGGCGGTGCGGGCGCGACCATCGGTCCGTACCCGTGTCCGGAGGACCCCGAGACGACCTGTGTGCGCGGCGGTGTCTCCAGCAGGACCGCCGTCGGCTACGACGCGAGGACCGCCGAAGGCGTCGCCAAGCAGGACATCTCCAGGAACGCCCAGGACTCGTACGGCAAGGACCCGGTGACCGGCAAGGACATGTACGGCGGCGTGAAGTCGCGCCGCCAGGTCAAGTCCCAGGCTGTCACGGTCGCTGGGCAGAAGGGCTACCTGGTGCGCTGGAAGGTCGATACGAAGAAGGGCGACGACGGCTACGTCCAGTCCCTCGTCTTCCCCTCGCCCTCCGACCGGAAATCGCTGGTCCTGGTCCGCTTCGGATTCGACGCGAGCGAGGAGGCACCGCCGCTCACGGACATGGACAACATCACTCAAGGCATTGAACCCCTGCGCCCGGAAGACGGCTCGGGCAGCGCTGCCTGACCTGCGGTCCGGCCGCCCGAGGCGGTGCTTTCGGACACCCGGCACCGGACACCCGGCACCGGACACCCGGCACCGGACACCCGGCACCGGACACCCGGCACCGGACACCCGGCACCGGACACCCGGCACCGGACACCCGGC
>NZ_JBEXKU010000026.1:83144-86826 GCF_040609575.1 Streptomyces sp. NPDC004647
GCACCGGGCAGCCGCCACCGGTGAGCGCGCGCCACAGGTCAGCCCGCCGTGGTGAACCCTCCACCGGTCACAGGAAGGTGCGGCCCTCGCCCCGGTAGGTCGGAACCGTCCCGGCCACCCGGTCACCCTCGATGAGCCGCAACTCCTCGAAGCGCTCGCACATCTCGCCTGCCTTGGCGTGCCGGAACCACACCTTGTCGCCGATGAGCAGATCGTCCGCCGCCGAGCCCAGCAGCGGGGTCTGCACCTCGCCGGCGCCCTCCTGCGGGTCGTAGCGCAGCCCCTCCGGAAGGTACGGCTGCGGCAACCGGTCGGCCCCGGCCGCGCCGGACGCCGGATAGCCGCCGCCGAGCACCGTGACCACCCCGACGCCGGGACGCCGGACCACGGGCTGGGCGAACAGCGCGGCCGGCCGGCCCCGGAAGGAGCTGTAGTTGTCGAACAGCCGCGGTACGAAGAGCCCCGAGCCCGCGGCGATCTCCGTCACCGCCTCCTCCGCCGCGGTGTGCTGCACGCTGCCCGTGCCGCCGCCGTTGACGAACTCCAGGTCCGGCGCCACGGCCCGGACCGCGTGTACCGCCTCCGCGCGCCGCGCCGCCAGCTCCTTCTTCGCCGCCGACTGCATCAGCCGGATGGCGCGGGAGCGCAGCGGCCGCCCCGCGATCGCGTCACCGACGCCCGCGACGTGCCCCTCGTACGCCATGACGCCGACCAGGCGGAAACCGGGGCGGCGGGCGATCGAGCGTGCCAGCGCGCCGAGTTGCGCGGGTTCGTGCAGCGGGGAGCGCCGCGCGCCGATCCGCACCCTGCCGCCCAGCAGCTGCAGCGCGGTGTCCAGCTCCAGACAGACCCGGATCTCCTCGGTGCCGCCGCGGGCGGCGTCGATCAGATCGAGCTGCCCGCTGTCGTCCACCATCACGGTCACGGCGGCCGCGAGCTTCGGGTCACTGCTGAGCTCGGCGAACCCGGACCGGTCCGCCGACGGATACGCCAGCAGTACGTCCTCGAAGCCGGAACGGGCCAGCCACAGCGACTCGGCGAGCGTGAAGGACATCACCCCCGCGAACCCATCGCGCTCCAGCACCCGCTCCAGCAGCGCGCGGCAGCGTACGGACTTGCCGGCCACGCGGACGGGCTTGCCGCGGGCCCGCCGTACGAGATCGTCGGCGTTGGCGTCGAACGCCGCGAGGTCCACGATGGCGAGGGGCGCATCGAGGTGAGCGGTGGCCCGGTCGTAGCGGGCCCGGTCGGCAGCGGGGTCAGCCATGAACACACCTTGCCAGAACGCCATTACCGCTGGGTAGAGGGGTAGTTGGGGCAATACGGCCAAGTGTCCGATCGGGTTGCCGACCGGCCCTCACCAGCCCGTAGAGTGACGCGGACGCCGCTGCTCCCGCAGATTGTCGGCGGGATGTCCATATAAGCACCGGCCTGCCCCGAATGGTGATCGGCGGCACGGCGAACACACGCGAGGGGGGCCGATGAGCGCTGAAGCGCCGCGGATGGCCTCGCCTCGTCCGGCGGAAGTGCCCCCGCCCCCGCGCCCGCGCAGCGCCCCGGAAGCCGGTGCGGTCCCGCCGCCGCCCGCGCACCCCGTGCCGCCGCCCCCGGCACACCCACCGATGCCGCCGAGCGTCCCGGCGCCCGTCCCGAAGGCGCCGTCCCACGGCCCCGCCGTCGGTGTCCATCCCATTCCGCCGCGGCCGTCGACGCCCCCGCAGGGCTCCCCGGCCGGTGGTCCCGCGGGCTTCCCTGATACGCATCCTGCGGGTGGTACCGCCCCCGCGCCCGTGCACGCCGAGACCCCGCCCGGTGAATCCGCGCCGCCGAAGTCGACCGGAATCCCGCCCACGGGCTCACTGGGCCCGGCGGCGGCGTGGGGGCCTGCCACGGGTGTTCGCACACCGGCGGAACCGACGGCTCCCGCAGCATCCTCGGCCACTCCGTACGACGCTTGCCCGCCGCGCCCCGCGGCCGCGGCAATGGACAAGGGGGGCCCGGGCGCTATCGATGCCACGGGTCGTGACGCCGGCCGGAGAGACGGCTCAGCGGCCGCCGCCTCGGCACAGCACAGCGCCTCCCCGCATACAGCCTCCGCTGACACCGCCTCCGCTCCGGCGACGCAGCCGCCGGCCGCCGCTCCCGGTCCGCCGAACCGCATGCCTCCGCTGGAGCTGCCGCCGGAAGTCCCTGCCCCCCGCCAGGCGTTCCCTCCGCCGCGGGTCCCGGGCCCCTGGGAGACCTCCCGGGCAGCTGCCCCGGCCGGCTTCCTCGCCGGCACCCCCGCGCCCGGTGCGCAGCCGCACGCAGCCGCAGCTCCCTGGTACGCCCCCGGGCCGTTGGCCCCGCAACCCGGCCACCAGCCGTGGCCCGGGACCGGCGGCATCCCGGCCGCCGCATCACGGATACCGGCCCCGCTCCGGGCGGCCGCCATCGTCGCCTCCCTCGTGCTCGGGCTCGGGCTGCTCGGCGGCGCCGCCGCCGGCAGCTGGCTCACCGGCGACACCGAGGACCAGCCCACCGCCGACACGGATTTCCAGGCGGCGAGGGATGTGTGGCACAGCGTCCCTGTCGACGAGCTCTTCCCGCGCACCTTGAGCGGAAAGGGCGCCGGCCCCGGAGGGGCGAACCGCACCTGGACGCGGATCGGCGTCGCACCGGACAGCACGTGCAAGAACGCGTTCGATCCGCTGCTCGCCAAGGCCCTGTCCCCGGCCGGGTGCAAGCGACTGCTGCGCGCCACGTACGTCGACGCGACCACGAGCAGCGTGACCACCGTCGGGCTCGTGGTCACCAGGACCGACGAGGACGGGATGCGGGCGCTGCGCCGGAGGTTCAGCACCGAGGGGCTCGACGAGCGCAGCGATCTGATGCCGAAGCCCTACGCGGCGAAGGGCACCCCGGCCGCGGGGTTCGGCGATGCGCAGCGCGCGAGCTGGGTGGTCCATGTGCTGACCGACGCCCCCGCCGTCGTCTACGCCGTCTCCGGCTTCGCCGACGGCCGTACGGTGCAGGGCCCGCAGCCCGCTGAGAAAGCGACGGCCGCAGGCGCGACGTCGGACCCGGCCCAGGCAGGCATGGGCCACGACGCCCGCGGTGTCGCGGACCGCATCGAACGCGGCTTCCGCAGGTCCGCGACCGCGGCGACGGAGGACTCGGAATGACCAACCCCGATCCCGGCGCCCGGCGAACGCCCCCCGGCGGCCACGCGGTTGGACCCAGGACCGGCCGGCAGTCCATCAGCGCCGCCCACCCGGGCCGCCCGGCCGCCCGGCGGTCCGACGCCACCGAACCCGCAGACCTTCAGGAGATCGCCATGCTGTCGGGCGTGCCGCGAGGATCGGCAGCCGGGCAAGCGCCGGAGCGGAGCGCCGGCTCCCGTACGGCCACCTGCGGAATGGAGGCCCCCGCACCGCGGCTGTCGGAGCCCCGCGCCCGGACGCGCGACCACGTACAGGCGGATGCCCCCGCGTCGCGGCCGTCGGCAACTCCCCGTACAGCTGTCGGCGACCCGGCCGCATACCGACCGCAGCCGCGGAAGGTGGCGGGCAGGAAGGTCGAGGGCGGAAGCACCGGAGCCTGCGCACCCCGGCCCGATGACACGGCTGCATCAGCGGTGGCCTCAGGGGGCGGCCGTAGGCCGCCCCGGCGCGGCGGCCGGACGGTCGTCGGCGCCGGACCC
>NZ_JBEXKU010000027.1:0-85558 GCF_040609575.1 Streptomyces sp. NPDC004647
ACCGCCCGCTCTGGACGCGTCGGCCGAGGAGCCGAAGGAGCTCGGCGCGGCCCGAAAGACCGCGGACAAGCTCGCCGCCGCCGAAGCCGCCGAGGCCGCGCAGGCCGCCGAGGCCGCCCAAGCTGCCGACGCCGCGCGAGCCGCCGAATCCGCTCGAGCCGGCGAAGAGGCGCAGGAGGGCGACGCGTGACCTTCGCAGCAGGCCACCCCGGGTTCCTGTCCCCCTCCGGCGTGGAGATCGCCTTCCTCCTCGTCGGCCTCGTCACCTTCGGCGCAGCGCTGGTCACCGTCACCACCAAGCAACTGGTGCACGCCGCGCTGTGGCTGGTGGTGACGCTCGGCGGGCTGGCCGTCGAATACCTCCTTCTCACCGCCGAGTTCATCGCCTGGGTGCAGGTGCTGATCTACGTCGGCTCCGTCGTCGTCCTTCTCCTCTTCGGGCTGATGCTCACCAAGGCGCCCATCGGCCGGTCCCCGGACGCCGATTCCGGCAACCGATGGGCCGCGCTCGGGGTGGCCGTCGCCGCCGCGGCCGCGCTGGTGTGGGTCGTCGTGGACGCCTTCCGCGCCACCTGGATCGACCTGGAAGGACCGGCGCAGGGATCCACCAAGGTCTCCGGAGAGATCCTCTTCCGGCACTGGGTGCTGCCGTTCGAAGCCCTCTCCGTGCTGCTGCTCGCCGCGCTCGTCGGCGCGATCGTCCTGTCCCGCAAGGACAGGGAAGGGAAGCGCTGATGCACCTCGCCTATCCCGCCGTGCTCGCGGTCCTCCTCTTCTGCACCGGCCTGTACGGCGTGCTCGCCCGGCGGAACGCGATCCTGGTCCTGATGTCCGTCGAGCTGATGCTCAACGCGGTCAACCTCAACCTCGTCGCCTTCGACGTCTGGCTCCGCGACACCCTGCACGCCGGCCAGGCGCTCACCCTGTTCATCATCGCCATCGCCGCGGCCGAGATCGGCATCGGCCTGGCGATCGTGCTGCTCGTCCACCGCAACCGCGGGAATTCCGACGTGGACCGGCTCCGTGACCTCGCCGAACCGGCCGCCGTCCCCGAGGCCGAAGCGGCCGGACCGGCACAGAAGGCCGAGGCCGCCGCGTGACGACCACGACCCTCGCCGTACTCGTCCCCCTCCTTCCCTTCCTCGGTGCCGCGTCCGGCCTGCTCCTGGGCCGCCGCGCCCCCGGTTTCGTACGGCCCCTCGCCATCCTGCCGACCCTGGCCGCCGCCGCGCTGGCCGTGCTGGTCGCCGTACGGCAGGGCGGGGGAGAGACGATCGACGCCGCGACCCGGCTCACCCCGACCGGCTCGGTCCCGATCGACCTCGCCCTGAACCTCGACGGCTTCGCCGTGCTCGTGGCGATACTCGTCGGGGTCGTCGCGTCCTGCGTGCAGATCTACTCCACCGGCTATCTGCGCGACGACCCGCGCTACCCCTCGTACGCCGCGCTCGTCTCCCTCTTCACCTCCGCGATGCTGCTGGTCGTCTACTCGGGCGACCTGATGGTGCTGCTGGTCGGCTGGGAGATCATGGGCATCTGCTCGTACTTCCTGGTCGGCCACTACTGGGAGACCCAGGCCGCCCGGTCGGCCTCCCTCAAGGCCTTCCTGATCACCAAGCTGGGCGATGTCCCCTTTCTGTTCGGCCTGTTCGCCCTCGCCGTCGACGCCGGAACGTTCCGGATCAACGGCATCCTGACCGCCACCACCTCCGGCAACGGTCTCGACCACCCCACGCTGATCGCGCTGCTGCTGCTCGCGGGCGTGGCGGGCAAGTCGGCGCAGTTCCCGCTGCACACCTGGCTGCCCGACGCGATGGCGGGCCCCACTCCCGTATCCGCCCTGATCCACGCCGCCACGATGGTCGCGGCCGGCGTCTACTTCGTCGCCCGGCTGCTGCCCGTCTTCGCGTCCTCCGCCGCCGCGCTGGTCGTGCTCGCCGTGATGGCCGCCGTCACCATGGTCGGCTCCGCGCTCGCCGCCCTCGCCCAGGACGACATCAAGCGCGTCCTGGCGTATTCGACGATCGGCCAGCTCGGCTACATGACCGGAGCCCTCGCCGTCGGCGACCGTGCCGCCGCCGTCTTCCACCTCCTCTCGCACGGCGCGTTCAAGGCCCTCCTCTTCCTCGGCGCGGGCGTGATCATCGCTGCCGCCGGCACCAACTCGCTGGCCGCCATGTCCCGGATGAGCGGCCTGGCCAAGCGCATCCCCGACGCGTACTGGACGATGACCGTCGCGCTCCTCGCGCTCGCCGCCGTCCCGCCCTTCGCGGGTTTCTTCTCCAAGGAAGCCGTCCTGGGCGCCGCCGAGGCTGTCGCCATCGGCCACGGCCCCACGGGACAGGCCGGCGGGATCCCCGCCGCCGCGGGCTGGACGGTCCTGGTCTCCGGCCTGCTGACCGCACTCCTCACCGCGGGCTACGCCGCCCGCCTCTGGCTCCTCGCCTTCCGCGGCCAGGGCGCCGAGGCCCCCGACCACGGCAGGCAGCCCATCGCGATGAACGCCGTGCTGTGGGTCCTCTTCGTCCCCACCGCCGCCTTCGGCATCACCGTCGGCGTACTCCCCGACTGGTTCGACGGCCGCTCCCTCGACCCGACCCTCACCACCTCCGTCCTCGGCACCGGCCTCGCCCTCGTCGGAGGCCTGGTCACCTACGCCGCCTGGCGGCACACCGCCGCCCTCGCCCGACGGGTCCCGGTCGGCGCGGTGTCCGCCCACCTCCACGCCGAGCCCGCCCTCACCGAGATCGAGGCCATCGCCACCCACGAAGAGGTCTACGGAGACATCGCCTCGGCGAAGGATCCGGCCGACCCCGGGCGCCTCCTGCTCGGCCCCCTCCACCGGCACGCTGCCCACGGCTTCCAGCTCGACGCCGTGTACTCGGCCGTCTTCGTACGCCCCGTGCGCGCGGCCGCCGAACTGGTCCGGTTCCTCGACCGCGAGGTCGTCGACACCTACGTACGCGGCGCGGGCACCGTCCCCCGCCTGCTCGGCACGGCAGTCCGTCGCGCCCAGACCGGCAATGTGCAGACCTATCTCAGCGCGCTGCTCGCCGGCTCCGTCGTCCTGGCTATCGCCGCCGTCCTCGTCGCCGCCGGAGCGTGAGCCATGACTGGCCTGATCAATGACACCGCCATGCAGTACCTCCTCGTGGCCGTCGTCGTCCTCCCCCTGCTCGGCTCCGCCGCCGCCCTGCTTCCGTCCCCGCCCGGGCTGAAGGGCCGCAACCCCGAGCAGGCCGTGCTGCGCCATGGCGTCACCGTCACCGGTGCGGTCCTCGCCCTCGCCGTCGCCCTGGCCGCCGGCTTCGACCACGACCACCCGGCCCGGATGCAGGCCACCACCGACATCAGCTGGATCCCGGCCCTCGACGTCCGGATCCACCTCGGCGTCGACGGCGTCTCCCTCCCCCTCCTCGTGCTCAGCGCGCTGCTGACCTTCCTCTGCGCGCTCTACTCGTACTTCCGGATGCCCGAAGGCCCTTCCGCCAAGGGCTTCGTCGCGCTGATCCTCGTCCTCGAGTCCGGCACCCTCGCCACCTTCGCCGTCCTCGATCTGCTGCTGTTCTTCCTGGCGTTCGAGATGGTGCTCATCCCGATGTACTTCCTCATCGCCCGCTGGGGCGGTGAGCAGCGGGACCGGTCCGCCTGGAAGTTCATCCTCTACACACTGCTCGGCTCCGTCGTCATGCTGCTCGGTCTCCTCCTCATCGGTCTCCAGGGCGGCACATTCGACATGGTGGCACTCGCCACTGACAACGGGTCATCGCTCAGTCACACCACGCAACTCATCGCCGTCCTCGCCATCGGCATCGGCCTCGCCGTGAAGACCCCGATGTGGCCGCTGCACAGCTGGCTCCCCGACGCCCACACCGCCGCCCCCACCGTCGGCTCGGTGCTGCTCGCCGGCGTGCTGCTGAAGATGGGCACCTACGGATTCGTCCGCATCGTGCTCCCCATCGCCCCCGAAGGCGCCCACACCTTCGCCCCGTACCTCGCGGCCTTCGCCGTCGTCGGGATCATCTACGGATCCCTCGCCTGCCTCGCCCTCGCCCGCACCGGCGGCAAGGGCGACCTCAAGCGCCTGATCGCGTACTCCTCGGTCGGCCACATGGGCTTCGTGCTGCTCGGCATCGCCACCCTCACCCCCACCGGGGTCAACGGCGCGCTCTTCGCGAACATCGCCCACGGCCTCATCACCGGCCTCCTCTTCTTCCTGGTCGGCGCGGTCAAGGAGCGCTACGGGTCGTCGGACCTCGACAGCCTCTCCGGCGCGACCGGCGCGGCGCTCTATGGCACGGCCCCACGCCTCGGAGGCCTGTTCGTCTTCGCCGCCGTCGCCTCGCTCGGCCTCCCGGGGCTCGCCGGGTTCTGGGGCGAGATGCTCGCCCTCTTCGGCGCGTTCCAGCCCGCCGACGGGCTCAGCCGCCCCGCCTACCTCACCTTCATGGCGCTGGCCGGCCTCGGCACGCTGCTCACCGCCGCCTACCTGCTGGTGGTGGTACGCCGTGTCTGCATGGGGGAGCCGCCGGTCACCGAACCGGGCGCCGTGCCCGTACCCGTCACCACGCCGGGACCCGGCGAGATGCCCGTCACCGGCGAGTCGGCAGCAGCTGACGGACCGCCCGCCCACGGGGAGACCCCCGCACCGGACAAGCCCCCGGCACGCGCGGCCGCGCCCGCGATGGCCGACGTCCAGAGCTACGAATTCGCCGCCTGGACCCCGCTCGTCGCCCTCACCGTCCTCGCAGGGCTCTGGCCCGCCGCCCTCCTCGGCCTCAGCGACCCGGCCGTGCAGCAGCTCCTCGCAGGAGGCAACGGATGACCGTGATCGCCGCAGGCCTCGTCCAGTCCGTCGACTGGCTCGCGATCGCCCCGCCCACCATCACCGCGGTCGTGGCCCTCATGATCCTCGTCGCGGACCTGTTCGTGTCCGACCGCCGCAAGCCCCTGCTCGGCTGGATCGCCATCGCGGGCCTGGCGCTGGCCGCTCTCTCGCTGCTGCCCCTGCTCCAAGGCGACCGGACCACCTTCTGCCTGACCTCCGACACCGACGTCTGCAGCTACGCGGCCGACCACTTCGCCCTGGTCATCCAGTTCCTGGTGATCGCCGGAGCCCTGCTGACGGCGCTCCTGTCCGTCAGTGCGGTGGAGGAATCCGGGCTCCCCGCCGGTGAGTTCTGGTTCCTGCTGCTGTCCTCCGCCGCGGGCGCGGCCCTGCTGCCCGCCTCCCGCGACCTCGCGACCCTCACCGTCGCCCTCGAGGTGGCCTCCCTGCCCGCCTTCGCGCTCGTCGGCCTGCGCCGAGGGGACCGGCTCTCCTCCGAGGCCGCGCTCAAGTTCTTCCTGTCCTCCGTCGCCGCGACCGCCGTCATGCTGCTCGGCGTCAGCTTCGTCTACGCCGCCACGGGCAGCATGCATCTCTCCGAGATCGCGTCCGGCCTCACCCGGGTACCCGGCCGGCTCGACACGCTCGCCACCGCCGGCGTCGCCATCACCCTGGTGGGCTTCGCCTTCAAGACGGCGGCCGTCCCCTTCCACTTCTGGGTCCCGGACACCTACGTCGGCGCGCCGCTCCCCATCGCCGCCTACCTCTCCGTCATCGGCAAGGCCGTCGGTTTCTCCGGCCTCATCCTGGTCACCGTCCTCGCCTTCCCGTCGTACGCGGACGTGTGGGGCCCCGTCATGGCCGTGATCGCCGCACTGACCATGACCGCGGGCAATGTCGCCGCGCTGCGCCAGCGCCCCGAGCGCACCCACAGCGCCGTCCGCCTGCTCGCCTGGTCATCCGTCTCCCAGGCCGGCTACCTCCTGGTGCCCATCGCCGCGGCCGGATACGTGGACGACCCCGCCCGGGCCATCGGCTCGACCGTGGCATACGCCCTCATGTACGGCGCGGTGAACCTCGGCGCCTTCGCCGTCGCAGCCCTCGTCGGACGCACCGCCGCGACGAACCGCATCGTCGACTACCGCGGCCTGTACGCCACCCGTCCGCTCGCCGCCCTCGCCCTGGGCTTCTTCCTGCTCTGCCTCGCGGGCCTGCCGCCGGGCATCATCGGGCTGTTCGCGAAGGTCACGGTCTTCTCAGCGGCCGTGGACGCGGGCCTGGGCTGGCTGGCGGTCGTCATGGCCGTGAACGTCGTGATCGCGCTCTACTACTACCTCCAATGGACGGCGGTCCTCTTCCGCGCCCCGGAAGGGGCCACGGAAGCCGCCCCTCACCCCGCCGGAGCCGTTCCGGCGGAAGCCGGGGCCGGGCTGGCGGACCTCAGGGTTCCGGTCCCGATCACCGCGGCCATCGGCCTCGCGGCCGTTCTGGGCATCGCACTCTCCGGCGCCCCCCAGCTCGTCCTCCGCTTCGCCTCCGCCACGCTCCTGTGACGCATCACCCGTAGAGCGCAACGGCTGCCCCCGCCTGCACAGGGGAACCAGCGATCCTCGCCTGGCGTTGACCAGTACAGGAGGGTCCACTGGAGGGTGGAAACACCGAGTAAGAGGGTTCCCCTGCCGCACCATTTGGAGGGCGTACCGTGCACCGCCGGCACAACGGGCTGAAGACCGCTGTACTCCTCGGGGGACTGTCGGCACTCATCATCGTCATCGGAAGTCTCTTCGGCCGTACGGGCCTGTTCATCGCGCTCTTCGTGGCGCTGGCGACCAATGCGTACGCCTACTGGAACAGCGACAAGCTGGCCCTGCGCGCCATGCGGGCCCGCCCGGTGAGCGAGTTCGAGGCCCCCGGGCTCTACCGCATCGTGCGCCAGCTCTCGACCGCCGCCCGGCAGCCCATGCCCCGGCTCTACATCTCGCCGACCCAGGCTCCCAACGCCTTCGCCACGGGCCGCAATCCGCGCAACGCGGCCGTGTGCTGCACCGACGGCATCCTGCGCATCCTCGACGAGCGCGAGCTGCGCGGCGTCCTGGGCCACGAGCTCAGCCATGTCTACAACCGCGACATCCTCATCTCGTCGGTCGCCGGGGCGCTCGCGTCCGTGGTGATGTTCCTGGTGAACTTCGCCTGGCTGATCCCCATCGGCCGCTCCGACGACGACGAAGGCCCGGGCCTGCTCGGCATGCTGATGGTGATGATCCTCGGCCCGCTCGCCGCATCCGTCATCCAGCTGGCCGTCAGCCGCTCCCGGGAGTACGAGGCGGATGCCTCGGGCGCCCGGCTCACCGGCGACCCGCTCGCCCTGGCAAGTGCGCTGCGCAAGCTGGACGCGGGTACGAAACAGCTGCCGCTGCGTCCGGAACCGCGACTGGAAACCGCGAGCCATATGATGATCGCGAACCCGTTCGGCCCAGGCAGAGGCATGTCGAAGCTGTTCTCCACCCACCCGCCGATGGCGGAACGTATCGCTCGTCTCGAGCAGATGGCAGGCTACCGACCGTGAAGACGATCCTTAACCTCATCTGGCTTGTCCTGTCAGGATTCTGGCTGGCCGTCGCCTATGTGGTGGCCGGCGTCATCTGCTGCATTCTGATCATTACGATCCCATTTGGAATTGCCGCGTTCCGCATCGCCGGGTACGCGCTCTGGCCCTTCGGCCGTACGGCCGTGGACCGCCGCGACGCCGGCGCCGGATCCCTCATCGGCAATGTCATCTGGATCATTTTCGCGGGCTGGTGGCTGGCACTGACCCACCTCGTCACCGGCTTCGCGCTGTGCATCACGCTCATCGGGATCCCGCTCGGCATCGCCAACTTCAAGCTGATCCCGGTCTCCCTGATGCCGCTGGGCCGCGAGATCGTCCCCACGGACCGGCCCTTCGCCACGCGCTGACCGGCTCGCGCAGACCGGGCTCGTGCTGACCGGCCACGCGCATGGGCGGTACAGCCGCGCCGTACCGCCCATGCGGCAATCGCCTACCGGTAGTTGACGAACTGCACCGCGAAGTCGAGGTCCTTGCCCTTGATCAGTGCGATGACCGACTGCAGGTCGTCCCGGTTCTTCGAGGAGACCCGCAGCTCCTCGCCCTGCACCTGCGCCTTGACGCCCTTCGGGCCCTCATCGCGGATGATCTTCGCTACCTTCTTCGCGTTCTCCTGCGAGATCCCCTCCTGCAGCGAGGCGAAGATCTTGTACTCCTTGCCGGAGGCCTGCGGCTCGCCCGAGTCCAGTGCCTTCAGCGAGATACCGCGCTTGACCAGCTTGGACTGGAAGACGTCGAGGATCGCTTTGACCCGCTCCTCGGAGTTGGCGCGCATCTCGATCTTCTCGCCGGACCACTCGATCGACGCCCCGACGTTCTTGAAGTCGTACCGCTGGGAGATCTCCCGGCTCGCCTGGTTGAGCGCGTTGTCGACCTCCTGCCGCTCGACCTTCGAGACGATGTCGAAACTGGAGTCGGCCATGTTGAGTTGGCTCCTCGTACGTAGATCGGTCAGGTGTACGGCGCCGTCCCCGGCCCGTACCGCCAGCCTAGCCACCCGGTCCATGATCCAGCGGCGATCAACCCGGTCGCAATGCACCCCCTGACATCGGGTATGGTTTACGTCGTTGCCAGGGAGCACCGCCGCGAGAGCGAGCCCCCGGGCACATCCTCGGCGGGTTGCCCGAGTGGCCAAAGGGAGCAGACTGTAAATCTGCCGGCATTGCCTACGTAGGTTCGAACCCTACACCCGCCACATTCACACAAACGGCCCCTGGCCTGCGGAAACGCAGCCAGGGGCCGTTTCTGTTCGGCGGGGTCGGCGGGGCGGAGCGGGCAGGGTCGTCGTCGCCCGCCCGGGTGGCTGCGCCCCCGGTTCACAAGTGGTGCTGACCGGTCCTCGTGATGTGGGTGATCTCGTTGGTGCCGCCCAGCGTCGGGACATTGATGACGATGTAGTCCAGCCGCTCCAGGGACCGGACGGCCTGGGTGACGTCGTCCATGTGCAAGCCGGTCGCCCGGACGAGATCGCCCTCGCGGGGGAAGGTCGGCGGCTTGGTGTCGAGAAACTCCGCGATCGCCTGGAGGACCGTACGTTCGTCCCGGGTGATGGGTGCTTCCATGGCTAGGCCTGTTCGTCGGGCCAGTCGGCCGGGCCGCCACCGCGCCATTCGATGAGATTCGGATCGTCCACACCGAAGGCGTGCGCTTCGAGCCCGGCCAACCGGAGGAACTCCACCACATCGCTCAGCGAGTACGCCTTGCCGACCGACTCGCCGCGGATCGTCACGCGGCGGGCGCCGTCGAGCCACGGGTGCACGACCACCGGCGGCTGATGTCCGTCCATGCCCCCAGCGTGCGGCGGCCCGCTGCCCGGCGCATCCCGGCAACGGGCCCAGGGTCCGGTACGGGACCGGTACGCGATCCAGTCCGGATCCGGTCCGTGACGCCGTACGGATCCGGTACGCGATCCAGTCCGGATCCGGTCCGTGACGCCGTACGGAACTGGTCCGTGACGCCGCACGGGATCGGGTCCGCGACGCCGTACGGGATCCCGCCCCCGAATCCGGCCCGCCCCGAATCCGGCCCCCCGCCCGGTCCCGTACCAATTCAGTGGCGCTGTCCAGAATCCAGCTGTCCCCGTCCCCGTCCCGGTCGTCCCCCGCGTCCCCGTCCCGGTCGTCCCCCCTGTCCCCGTCCCGGTCCTCGTCTCCGTCCCCGCCCCCCGCCCGTCAGACCGCGGCCGCCCCCTTGACCGCGTCCTCCACCGGGACATCGCCGCTGATCAGCTCCAGGGTCCGCCCAGCAGTGCCCGGTTCGCGGAGGAGCGCGGCGAGCACGGCGGCCACGTCGTCACGGGACACCTCACGCCTCCCTGTGTGCTCGGCGAGCTGCACCAGGCCCCTCCCCGGCTCATTGGTGAGCGCGCCCGGACGGAGGATCGTCCAGTCGAGCCCCTTCCGCCGCCTCACGTCCGCGTCCGCCGCGGCCTTGGCCCGCAGATAGACGGCGAAGACCGGATCGGTTCCCTCCGGGGGTTCGAGGTCGGCGCCCATGGAGGAGACGATGACATAGCGCGCTACGCTCGCCCGCTCCGCCGCATCCGCGAAGAGCACCGCGGCGCGGTGGTCCACCGTCTCCTTGCGCGAGCTGCCGCTGCCCGGCCCCGCGCCCGCGGCGAACACCACCGCATCCGCGCCCTGCATGTGGGCCGCGACCTCTTCGACCGATGCCGACTCCAGATCGCACATGACCGGTTCGGCTCCCGCCGCCCGAAGGTCGTCCGCCTGCTGGGGGTTGCGGATGAGCCCCGCGACCTCGTCCCCACGCCCGGCGAGCAACCGCTCCAGCCTCAGCGCGATCTGACCATGTCCGCCTGCGATGACAATGCGCATACCTCGACCGTAGCCCGTGCGTCCCCGTCCGCACCTGGGGAACCGCCTGTGCCTGCCGTGGGAGTCAGGGCTGTCACCGCGCCCGAGCCGCCGTACTCCCGCGGCGTGCGGTGACCGTCTTCACCGAAACGAGGCAATGCCCCTGGCCCAGGCCGGAGTCCGTACGGCCGGGTCCGCATCGGGCAGTACATGAGGGTGGGTCATCAGCAGCCTGAGGCGACACCAGTAACAGCAGCCGTGGCGACACTGACAACGCTCATGTGCTGCCCTGCGCCTGCCGCGGGAGGTTGAGGGCTGCCACCGCCGCGGAGTCGCAGTACTCCCGCACCGCGCTTGTGCGCGCCACGACCCGTCCCCGGTGCACCACGACCCGGCTGTACCCCAGCGACAGCACCCCCGCGAGTGCCTGCCCGCGCACCGCGAGCAGCTCCGCGGGGAAGCCGGCCTCCACCCGTACCTCCGGAAGTCCCATCGCCGCCCGCGCCCGCCCGCTCACCGCGCCGTACGCCTCTTCCGGCCGCTCCCCGCCCTGTGCCACCAGCAGATACGCGGCCTCCAGCGGGTCGCCGCGCCCTACCGGGTTCGCCACGTCCCGCATCGCCCCGCTGCCCGCCGCGACCCGTACGCCCGCGGCGCGCAGCAGCCGTACGGGGGCTGCGCCCGCGCGCCGGGGCATCGCACCGCAGTCGCCCTGCGGCAGACAGACCACGGTGATCCCGGCGGCCGCGAGCTGGTCCGCCGCCCGCCCCGCCGTCTTCTCCGGCAGCCGCGCCAGTCCTCCGCAGGGCCCGAGCGTCACGCCCGGCCTCAGTCCTCCCGCCATCGCCGCGAGCCGTGCGAGCCGGGCCGGATCGTCACCCTCCGTATGCAGATCGACGGGGCAGCCGTGCTCCGCCGCGACCTCCAGAACGGCTTCCGCGTAGCCCGTCGGGTCCGGGTCGAGGTCGGGGCAGCCGCCGACGACCGTCGCCCCCATCTTCACCGCGTCCCGCAGCATCGCGAGCCCATCGGCCCCGGCCGCACCCGTGAGAACACGCGGCACCGCCACGGCCCCCAGGTCGGTCAGCCCGCGCAGCGCGCGCCGGGCCTGCAGTACGGCCTCCAGCGAGCCGAGCCCCTGCACATCGCCGATCCGCACATGGGTGCGCAGCGCCGTTGCGCCATGGCCGAGTTGCATCAACGCGGCCTCCGTCGTGCGCCGCTGGACGTCTTCGGGGGTGTCCGGAACTGGCCCGTCCGAATCGGCGGTGAGGGCGGTGTCGCAGTGTGCGTGTGGCTCGGCGGGAGCCGGCAGCAGCAGATAACCCTGCAGGTCGATGCGGACTCGGGCCTCCGCCGTACCTCCGCCGCGAGCCAGGCTGCCCGCCGTGCCGACGGCTTCGATCCGGCCGTCGCTGAGCCGTACGTCCACGGTCCGGCCGTCCATGAGCCGGGCGCCGCACAGCACCAGCGCGTCGGCCTCGGGGATCGCGCCCTCGCGCCTCGGGGGTTGCTGCGGGTGGCTCTCGGGCATCGCGCTCCCTGCGGGCTTCTCAAGGGTCCGGGGGTCGTCCCCCGGAAGTCACGGCCGGGCGTCCGCGCTGCCAAGATCACGCAGCGCGGCACGAGCCTATGGCGAGCTCCCTGCGGCTTCGAGGAGGAGCCGAAAAGTAGTACCGGCGTGGTGGCCGAGAGGCCCAGGAGAGCGCCCCTATACGGATTTCACCTTCGGCGGCCGAGCGTGTAATGTCTTCATCGCTCGCCCCAATAGCTCAGTCGGCAGAGCGTCTCCATGGTAAGGAGAAGGTCTACGGTTCGATTCCGTATTGGGGCTCTGATGTGCGAGTGTCCCGCCTGCGGGCGGGGTACGCACGCATCAAAGCGGTGTAGCTCAGTCGGTAGAGCAAGCGGCTCATAATCGCTGTGTCACCGGTTCAAGTCCGGTCACCGCTACTGACAGTAGCCGATTGCGGGGGCGGTCCTTCGATCGGCTACTATTTCTGCGTTCATCCCTTCTGTTTCGTCTAGGAGCACTCACGTGGCTGCCACCGACGTCCGCCCGAAGATCACGCTGGCCTGCGTGGAGTGCAAGGAGCGGAACTACATCACCAAGAAGAACCGGCGCAACGACCCGGACCGGCTCGAGATGAAGAAGCACTGCCCGCGTTGCAACGCGCACACTGCGCACCGCGAGACGCGATAATTACAGGCTCGTATGCGAGGCCGTCCCCGGCATCGGGGGCGGCCTCGCGTCGTTCTTTCGACCCAGGAGAGAGCAGCATGGCGCTAGACCAGTCCTTCGTCGGACGGTCCTATCCGCCCTCCGCGCCGTACGAGGTCGGCCGGGAGAAGATCCGCGAGTTCGCCGAGGCGATCGGCGACGCCAACCCGGCCTACACCGAACCGGATTCGGCCAGGGCGCTCGGCCACCCGGATGTGATCGCCCCGCCGACCTTCGCCTTCGCGATCACTTATCGGTCGGCCGGACAGGTCGTCGAGGACCCGGCGCTGGGGCTGGACTACAGCCGTGTCGTCCATGGCGACCAGAAGTTTGTCTACTCGCGCCCGGTCCGCGCGGGCGACCGCCTCGCGGTCACCTCGACCATCGAGTCGATCAAGTCCCTTGCCGGGAATGATGTGCTGTCGATCCGCGGCGATGTGTACGACGCCGAAGGCGAACACGTGGTGACCGCGCACACGATGCTGGTGGCCCGCGCCGCCGAGGAGGGCTGATGACCGCGAAGGTTTCCTATGACGAGGTCGAGGTCGGCACGGAACTCCCCGCGCAGAGCTTTCCGGTGACGCGCGACACCCTCGTTCGGTACGCGGGCGCTTCCGGCGACTTCAACCCCATCCACTGGAACGAGCGGTTCGCCAAGGACGTGGGCCTCCCCGACGTCATCGCACACGGCATGTTCACCATGGCCGAGGCGATCCGTGTGGTGACCGACTGGGCCGGCGACCCGGGGGCCGTCGCCGAGTACGGCGTCCGCTTCACCAGGCCGGTCGTGGTCCCGGACGACGACAAGGGGGCGACCATCGAGGTCAGCGCCAAGGTCGCGGCCAAGCTGGAGGACCGTACGGTCCGCGTGGATCTCACGGCCGTCAGCGCGGGCCAGAAGGTTCTGGGCATGTCCCGCGCCCTGGTCCGGCTCGCCTGAGCGGTCTCGTTCGAGCCGTAGCCGCCCCTTTCCGGGGCGGCTCAGGCGCCCTTGCTTAGTTAGTGATTGGCCACTAACCTTTCGCCTATGGCCAAGGGAAGCATGAGGATGAGCGCGGAGGAGCGTCGCGAGAGCATCGTCCGTGCCGCGATCACCGAGTTCGCCCGGGGCGGCTACAACGGCACCTCGACCGAGACGATCGCGCGCCGGGTGGGCGTCTCGCAGCCGTACCTCTTCCGGCTCTTCCCCAACAAGCAGGCCATCTTCCTCGCGGCGGCCCATCGCTGCATGGACGAGACCCGGCAGGTCATCGGCGAGGCGGTCCGGTCGCAGCCTGATCTCACGGCGCACGACGCCATGGGTGCGGCCTACAAGCAGCTCGTCGGCGACCGCGACAAGTTGCTGATGCAGATGCAGATGTATGTCGCGGTGGCCTCGGCCGAAGCGGCGGGCGATCACGAGTTCGGCGCCTCGATCCGTGCGGCCTGGGCCGAGCTCTGGGACCAGGCGCATCTGGCCCTGGGTGCTGACATCCGTGAGACCACCGACTTCATGGCCTACGGAATGCTGATCAATGTCCTGGTGTCGCTGGGCTTCGGATCCGAGCACCGGGTGTGGTCCGGCTTCGGCGGGCTCCCTGAGGCACAGCGCTGACCGGCAGGTCCGCGAGAGCGGAGCCTGTTCTCCGTGATCACGAAAGTTAGTGATCAATAACTAATTCCCAGGGGGAAGCAATGAATGAGCAAGCAGCACGGCGCGGCAGCGCCGCCTGGGCGCTGATCATCACCAGTGTCGCCGGTTTCATGGCGGCGCTCGACAACCTCGTCGTCACCACCGCCCTGCCCTCCATCCGTGAGGACCTCGGCGGCGCTCTCGAAGATCTTGAGTGGACGGTGAGCGCCTACACCCTCACCTTCGCCGTCCTCCTGATGTCCGGCGCGGCCTTGGGCGACCGCTTCGGCCGCAGGCGGCTGTTCATCGTGGGCCTGGCGATCTTCACCACCGCATCCGCCGCGGCGGCGCTCGCCCCGGGCATCGACGGCCTGATCGCCGCCCGCGCGTTCCAGGGCGTCGGCGCCGCGATCCTGATGCCGCTGACCCTCACGCTGCTCACCGCCGCGGTGCCCGCCGAGCGGCGCGGCATGGCGTACGGAATCTGGGGAGCCGTCAACGGCCTGGCCGTCGCCGGTGGCCCGCTCATCGGCGGCAGCCTCACCGAACACGTCTCCTGGCAGTGGATCTTCTGGCTGAACGTCCCGATCGGTCTCGCACTGCTGCCGCTCGCGCGCCTGCGGCTGGCCGAGTCCCGCGGTTCGGGGACCCGTCTGGATCTTCCCGGCACGGCTTTGGCCAGCGCCGGGCTGTTCGGCATCGTCTACGCCCTGGTCCGTGGGAACGCCGACGGATGGGCCAGCGGGCCGGTCCTCACCGGCCTGATCGCCGGCGCCGCACTGCTCGTTGCCTTCGTCGCGTACGAGATCCGTACGCCGAACCCGATGCTCCCCATGCGGCTCTTCCGCAGCCGGGCCTTCTCGGCGATCAACGCCGCGAGCCTGCTGATGTTCCTGGGCATGTTCGGATCGATCTTCCTGCTCAGCCAGTTCCTCCAGGGAGTCGCGGGCTACTCGCCCACCGAGGCGGGCCTGCGCATGCTCCCGTGGACCGGCATGCCCATGATCGTCGCACCGATCGCCGGGTATCTGTCCGACCGCATCGGCGGCCGTCCGGTCGTCGCGGCGGGCCTCGCTCTGCAAGCCGTGGGCCTCGGCCTGTTCGCCCTCGTCGTCTCGCCCGACGTCTCGTACGCCGCTCAGCTCCCGGCCCTGGTCATCAGCGGCATCGGTATGGCCCTCTACTTCGCGCCGGCCGCGAGCCTGGTCATGGCGAGCGTCCGTCCCGCGGAACAGGGCATAGCCTCCGGCGCGAACAACGCCCTGCGCGAGCTGGGCGGCGCCCTGGGCATCGCGACGCTGGCCTCGGTCTTCTCGGCCCAGGGAGGCTACGAATCCGCCAGGCACTTCACCGACGGTCTGACTCCGGCACTTTGGGTGGGGTCCGCGGCGGTGGCGCTGGCGGCGATCGCGGCGGTCATGATCCCGAGGCGTGGCCGGAGGAGGCCTGCTGAGGAGAGTGCCGGGACAAGGTCAGAAACGAGGAAGGAACCGATCGCAGCGTGATGCGGAGTGCCGTTGACGGACGGGAGGGGCCGGGGCCGAGGGCCCCGGCCCCAGTACCCCCGGCCTCGGAGGCCCTGGTCCCAGAGCCCCGGCCTCGGAGCCCCCGCCCCGGGAGGCCCCGGCCCCGGTATCGGAGACGCACAGCGGCGCGGCACCGGAGACGCGGACCGGGCATCGGAAAGCGCACAGCACCCGGCACCGGGCACGGCACGGCGCGCTGGGCGCCGGGCACCGGAAAGTGCACAGCCGCGAACCGACCGCCGCCCCGGCCCGCCCGGAGGGCACCCGTACGCTTGGCTCCGTGCAGGAACTCCACGATGTCCCCCTCGCTCCGCTGACCACCTTCCGGCTGGGCGGACCCGCCACCCGTCTGGTCACCGCCACCACCGACGACGAGGTGGTCTCAACCGTCCGAGCCGCCGACGCCACCGGCACCCCGCTCCTGATCATCGGAGGCGGCAGCAACCTCGTCATCGGTGACAAGGGCTTCGACGGCACCGCCCTGCGCATCGCGACAGAGGGCTTCGCCCTCTCCGGCACGCGCCTCGAACTCGCCGCGGGCGAGAACTGGTCGGATGCCGTGGCCCGTACCACCGACAAGGGCCTCGCCGGTATCGAATGCCTCTCCGGAATCCCTGGCTCCGCAGGCGCGACGCCGATCCAGAACGTCGGGGCGTACGGCCAGGAGGTGGCGAGCACCATCACCGAGGTCGTCGCCTACGACCGCCGCGCCGATGAGACCGTCACCATCGCCGGCGCCGACTGCGGCTTCTCCTACCGCCACAGCCGCTTCAAGGCCGATCCCACCCGCTACGTCGTCCTGCGCGTCCGCTTCGACCTCGAGCACGCCGACGGCCTCTCCGCCCCCATCAAGTACGCCGAGGTCGCCCGCGCCCTCGGCGTCGAACCGGGCGACCGTGTCCCCGCCGCCACCGCCCGCGAAAAGGTGCTCGAGCTCCGGTCCGGCAAGGGCATGGTCCTGGACCCCGACGACCACGACACCTGGTCCGCGGGCTCCTTCTTCACCAACCCGATCCTCACCAGCGAGGAACACCGGGCGTTCCTCACCCGGGTCGCCGACCGCCTGGGTCCCGGAACGGCGCCCCCCGCTTACCCGGCCGGCGACGGGCACATCAAGACCTCGGCCGCCTGGCTGATCGACAAGGCCGGCTTCACCAAGGGGTACGGCAGCGGCCCGGCGCGCATCTCCACCAAGCACACCCTCGCTCTCACCAACCGCGGCGCCGCCAGCACCGAGGACCTTCTCGCCCTTGCGCGCGAGGTCCGCGACGGCGTGCACCGGGCCTTCGGCGTCACCCTCGTCAACGAGCCGGTCACGGTCGGCGTGAGCCTCTGACGCCCACCCGGCCGCCCGACAGCCGCCCCCGCGGCAGCTGACCGGTTACCGGCCGGAAGCAGCTGACCGACGGCCGGCCGGGGTCGCGTACCGACCGGTGACGGCCGGCCGGGGTCGCGTACCGACCGCCGACCCGGCTAGTACGCAACCCCCACGCCCTGTTTCCCGCCGTCGGTTCATCCAGCACCGCGAGCAACGCATGAGCCAGGTCTGCCCGCGAGATCGAGCGCCCGTGCGGCACATTGCCGCCCCCGACCCTCCGATAGGTGCCCGTGACCGGCTTGTCCGTCAGCCGCGGTGGCCACACGATGGTCCAGTCCGCGGAGCTGCGCCGGATCTCCCCCTCCATCGCCGCCAGATCCGTATACACGTCCCGGAAGACCGCCCACAGCAGCGGGATGAGGACCGTACGGGCCACCACACCCTCTCCCTCGGGCAGCGGGCCGACCGGCGCCGCGCTCACCGCCGCGAACCGGCGCACACCGCATGTGTCCAGCGCGCTCAGAATCGCCCGCGTGCCCGCCGCGGCGATCCTCGCCTGCTTCCTGCCCCGTGGCCCCAGCGCCGAGATCGCGGCGTCCCGCCCCTCCAGCGCCGGAAGCAGCGACTCCGGATCTGTCACATCGGCGGTGACCACGGTCAGCCCGGCACCCGTGACCGGCAGCCGGGACGGATCGCGGACCACCGCCGTCACGCTGTGCCCGGCCTCCAGCGCCTGCTGTACGACCTGCCTGCCCGTCCCGCCCGTTGCCCCTAAGACCGTGAGTTCCATTGCGCACGCTCCTTTCCCATGCGGGTGCCCACCACCTCGGGGCCCGAGTAATCCGCTCGGGGCGGATGACGAAAGGCATCGGAGCGGCCCGTTGAGGCGCCGGGATGTCCCGTTCACCCGACAGTGGTCCGACGGCAACGGACAGGCCCCTCTGCAGGCCCTGCCCCGCGGTCGTCAGCCGGTCAGCCAGTCCTCGATTCCCCCGAGCAGCCGCTTCTTGACGTCCTCCGGAGCGGCCGAAGCCCGGACCGACTGCCGCGCCAGCTCCGCCAGTTCGAGGTCGGTGAAGCTGTGGTGCTCCCGGGCCAGCTGGTACTGCGCCGCCAGCCGGGAGCCGAACAGCAGCGGGTCGTCTGCACCCAGAGCCATCGGCACCCCCGCAGAGAACAGCGTCCGCAGCGGCACGTCCTCCGGCTTCTCGTAGACTCCCAGCGCCACGTTCGAGGCGGGGCAGACCTCGCACGTCACACCGCGCTCGGCGAGTTGGCGCATCAGCCGGGGGTCCTCCGCCGCGCGCACCCCGTGCCCGATCCGGCCGGCCTCCAGATCGTCCAGGCAGTCCCGTACGCTGCCCGGCCCGGACAGTTCCCCGCCGTGCGGCGCCGCCAGCAGCCCGCCCTCCCGGGCGATCGCGAAGGCCCGGTCGAAGTCGCGGGCGAATCCGCGCCGTTCGTCGTTCGAGAGACCGAAGCCGATGACGCCCCGATCCGCGTGCCGCACCGCGAGCCGCGCCAGTGTCCGCGCGTCCAGCGGATGCTTCGTACGGTTCGCGGCGACCAGCACGCGCATCCCGACGCCGGTGTCCCTCGACGCGGTCTCCACCGCGTCGAGGATGATCTCCATCGCCGGGATCAGCCCGCCGAGCCGGGGGGCGTACGAGGTCGGGTCGACCTGGATCTCCAGCCAGCCCGATCCGTCTCGCGCGTCCTCCTCGGCGGCCTCCTGCACCAGCCGCTGGATGTCCTCCGGAGTTCGCAGGCAGGAGCGTGCGATGTCGTACAGCCGCTGGAACCGGAACCAGCCGCGCTCATCGGTCGCGCGCAGCTTCGGCGGCTCGCCACTGCTCAGGGCCTCGGGGAGATGGACGCCGTATCTGTCGGCGAGCTCCAGCAGTGTGCCGGGCCGCATGGACCCGGTGAAGTGCAGATGCAGGTGGGCCTTCGGCAGCAGGCGAAGATTCCGATCAGCGGCTTCGCCGCGGGCACGAACGCTTTCCATTGGAAGATCCTGCCGCATGGGACCCGTCGCTCGGTAGGGCTTTCCCTGAACGGAGGCTTGCGGGAACGCGCGAGCGGGCATCCGGCCGCTGCCGAATGCCCGCTCGCGTGACGTCGAATTCGAGGAGCCCCCGCGGTGAGTCACCGGGTCCGCGGGAGCGGAACGCGGTCCCCCGAACCGGCGTACGGGGGACGTCCCGGCCGCTCAGGGGGTGCGTGCCTCGCCCAGCAGCTTCTGCACCCGCGACACGCCCTCGACGAGGTCCTCGTCCCCCAGCGCGTACGACAGCCGCAGGTAGCCCGGCGTGCCGAAGGCCTCGCCCGGCACGACCGCGACCTCGGCCTCCGCCAGGACGAGCTCGGCCAGCTCGACGCTGGTCTGCGGCCGCCGACCGCGGATCTCCTTGCCGAGCAGAGCCTTCACCGAGGGGTAGACGTAGAACGCGCCCTCCGGCTCCGGGCACTCCACGCCGTCGATCTCGTTCAGCATCCGCACGATGGTGCGCCGCCGGCGGTCGAACGCCTCGCGCATCTTCGCGACGGCCTCCAGGTCACCCGAGACCGCGGCGAGAGCGGCCACCTGCGCCACATTGGAGACGTTCGAGGTGGCGTGCGACTGGAGGTTGGTGGCGGCCTTGACCACGTCCTTCGGGCCGATGATCCATCCCACCCGCCAGCCGGTCATCGCGTACGTCTTGGCCACGCCGTTGACGACGATGCACTTGTCGCGCAGCTCCGGTACCACGACCGGCAGCGACGAGAACTGAGCGTCCCCGTACACCAGGTGCTCGTAGATCTCGTCCGTCAGCACCCACAGTCCGTGCTGGGCCGCCCACCGGCCGATCTCCTCGACCTGCGCGCGCGTGTAGACGGCGCCCGTCGGGTTGGACGGCGAGACGAACACGAGCACCTTGGTCCTGTCCGTGCGAGCCGCCTCCAGCTGCTCCACGGAGACCCGGTAGCCGGTCGTCTCGTCCGCGACGACATCCACCGGTACGCCGCCCGCGAGCCGGATCGACTCGGGGTAGGTCGTCCAGTACGGGGCGGGGACGATGACCTCGTCGCCCGGGTCGAGGATCGCGGCGAACGCCTGGTAGATCGCCTGCTTGCCGCCGTTGGTCACCAGCACCTGCGCGGGCTCGACCTCGTAACCGGAGTCGCGCAGCGTCTTGGCGGCGATGGCGGTCTTGAGCTCGGCGAGGCCGCCGGCGGGCGTGTAGCGGTGGTACTTCGGGTTACGGCAGGCCTCCACCGCCGCCTCGACGATGTAGTCGGGCGTCGGGAAGTCGGGCTCGCCCGCGCCGAAACCGATCACGGGACGCCCGGCGGCCTTGAGGGCCTTCGCCTTGGCGTCGACGGCGAGCGTCGCGGATTCGGAGATCGCGCCGATACGGGCCGATACCCGTCGGTCGCGCGGAGAGTGCGGGGACTGGGCGGAAGGAGTGGCATCGGTCATGGATGCATCGTCGCAGACCACTGCGTGACGCGGCACCCAGGTTCGGGTCGCGAGACGGCCCTCGCGGCGGCCACAGCGCAGGTCGGCGGGAAGGTACGTGTTCGACGCCCGGCCGCAGAACACGTACACTCATGCGTCGTTGGCCTTCACCGGCCGCTCCACCCTGCGCACTCCGTGCACTCGGGCGGATGCGGTACGTTGGGGGAGCACAAAGGGTCGTAGCTCAATTGGTAGAGCACTGGTCTCCAAAACCAGCGGTTGGGGGTTCAAGTCCCTCCGGCCCTGCTACACACATTCCGCCAGGATGTGTGCGCATGTACGTACTGAAATGCATCGCCGTGCGGCTCCACCGGGCGCGGCACGGCCACGACCCGGGATTCAGGTGAGGACGAGTGACGGCAGCCCCTGGCTCCACCGCGACGCCTGAAAGCGGTCGTCCCGACGACGAGGACGAGCTGGAAGCGAAGAAGCGCCGCCGCGGTGGCAAGCGCGGCAAGAAGGGCCCGTTGGCCCGGCTCGCGCTCTTTTATCGACAGATTGTGGCGGAGCTGCGCAAGGTCGTCTGGCCTACCCGCAGCCAGCTGTCGACGTACACCTCTGTGGTGATTGTCTTCGTTGTCATCATGATCGGTCTTGTGACCGTGATTGACTGGGGATTCTCCGAGGCCGTCAAGTACGTCTTCGGCTGACCCCGCGGAGGGCGCTAGCGAAACTTCCCTCCGCCTGTTCCACCCCTTGAAGCCAGGAAGAAGCAGCCACCGTGTCTGACCCGAATCTGAACGACGCCATCGAGCCCGTAGAGGGCGATGAGGCCGCGGCCAAGGCCGACTCGGCCGAGGCTGCGCCGGAGACGGTCGACCACGACGCGCTCGACATCGCCCCGGCGGCCGGCGAGGGCGACGACGACGCGCTCGACATCGTGCAGGCGGCCGACGAGGTCGACCCGTCCGAGGCCGAGGACGCCGCCGCGGGCGAGCCGGCCGAAGAAGCCGCCATGCACGTCGAGGACGAGGCCACCGCCGTCGAGGAGGTCGCCGAGGACGCTGCCGCCGAGGCGGAGGAGGCCCCGGTCGACCCGATCGAGGCGCTCCGCAACGAGCTGCGCACGCTGCCCGGCGAGTGGTACGTCATCCACACCTACGCGGGTTACGAGAACCGCGTGAAGACCAACCTCGAGCAGCGTGCCGTCTCGCTCAACGTCGAGGACTACATCTTCCAGGCCGAGGTGCCGCAGGAAGAGGTCGTCCAGATCAAGAACGGCGACCGCCGCACCGTCCGCCAGAACAAGCTGCCCGGCTACGTGCTGGTGCGCATGGACCTGACGAACGAGTCGTGGGGCGTCGTCCGGAACACCCCCGGCGTCACCGGCTTCGTGGGCAACGCGTACGACCCGTACCCGCTCACGCTGGACGAGATCGTCAAGATGCTCGCACCGGAGGCCGAGGAGGCCGCCGCGAAGAAGGCCGCGGAGGAGTCCGGTGTGCCGGCTCCGAGCCGCAAGGTCGAGGTGCAGGTCCTGGACTTCGAGGTGGGCGACTCGGTCACCGTCACCGACGGCCCGTTCGCGACCCTCCAGGCGACGATCAACGAGATCAACGCCGACTCGAAGAAGGTCAAGGGACTCGTCGAGATCTTCGGTCGCGAGACCCCGGTCGAGCTGAGCTTCGACCAGATCCAGAAGAACTGAGCTTCCCGAGAACCCAGCTTCCGAACAGGTCAGACCGGCTCCCCGAGCAGGTCTGACCTGCTCGGTTTTTGGCCGCACAGCCATACCCGTTATCGTGGTGCGGTATGCCTCCATCCGGATGACCGGATCGGCGGCGAAACACCTCTCACTAGGACCCGGAGAGAGCATGCCTCCCAAGAAGAAGAAGGTCACGGGGCTTATCAAGCTCCAGATCCAGGCCGGTGCCGCCAACCCGGCTCCGCCGGTTGGCCCCGCGCTGGGCCAGCACGGCGTCAACATCATGGAGTTCTGCAAGGCCTACAACGCCGCGACCGAGTCGCAGCGTGGCATGGTCGTGCCGGTGGAGATCACGGTCTACGAGGACCGTTCCTTCACCTTCATCACCAAGACTCCGCCGGCCGCCAAGCTGATCCTCAAGGCCGCGGGTGTGGACAAGGGCTCCGGCGAGCCGCACAAGACCAAGGTCGCGAAGCTCACCCGCGACCAGGTCCGCGAGATCGCCACCACCAAGATGCCCGACCTGAACGCCAACGACCTGGACGCCGCCGAGAAGATCATCGCCGGCACCGCCCGTTCCATGGGCGTCACCGTCGAGGGCTGACAGCCACCTCGCCGCGCGGTGTGAGCCGCATACCGGCACCCCTCAGTGGCAGGGCCAGCGCCGGCCCGGACCACGACTCCATTCCATACATCAGGAGCAGCAGTGAAGCGCAGCAAGACTCTCCGCGCTGCGGACGTCAAGGTCGACGCGGAGCGCGCGTACGCCCCGCTCGAGGCCGTCCGTCTCGCGAAGGACACGACCACCACCAAGTTCGACGCGACCGTCGAGGTCGCCATGCGCCTGGGTGTCGACCCGCGCAAGGCCGACCAGATGGTCCGCGGCACCGTGAACCTTCCGCACGGCACCGGTAAGACCGCCCGGGTCCTGGTCTTCGCGACCGGTGACCGTGCTGCGGCCGCGGAAGCTGCGGGCGCCGACATCGTCGGCTCCGACGAACTGATCGACGAGGTTGCGAAGGGCCGTCTGGACTTCGACGCCGTCGTCGCCACCCCGGACCTCATGGGCAAGGTCGGCCGCCTGGGCCGCGTGCTCGGTCCCCGTGGCCTGATGCCGAACCCGAAGACCGGCACCGTGACCCCGGACGTGGCCAAGGCCGTGACCGAGATCAAGGGCGGCAAGATCGAGTTCCGCGTCGACAAGCACTCGAACCTGCACTTCATCATCGGCAAGGTTTCCTTCGACGAGACGAAGCTGGTCGAGAACTACGGCGCGGCGCTGGAGGAGATCCTCCGTCTGAAGCCGTCCGCCGCGAAGGGCCGCTACATCAAGAAGGCGACCCTGACCACCACCATGGGCCCCGGCATCCCGCTGGACGCCAACCGCACTCGCAACCTCCTCGTCGAGGAGGACGCCGCCTCCGTCTGATCCGTCAGGATCCCGCTGCGGCGACAGAGCGCACTCACCGGCCGGGCCCCGTATCTCTTCCGAGAGGTACGGGGCCCGGCCCGGTCACGACGCGGTTCCGTGACGCCGCGGCGGTGTCCGCCGGGCGGTGCCCCGCGATCGATTTGCCTGCGTACGGATCGTCCACGTAAGCTGCTCCGGTAGCCAAAGACCGCTGGTCGTTTGCCGTGTGCCTGCAAAGGGATGCGGCGGCCGAAGGATCCGCTTCTCGCGGACGGCCCGTGCAGGTGAATGAGGATGGAACTCCCGCGGGACCTCCGGGTCCATGCGGTCGAGTCACGCCCCGTGCGCCTGCACCGGGGCGTTTTGCATGGTTGAGCCCCTTCCCGGCTTCACTTCCCCTCCGCTTGCGACAAGCGGAGACGGTGTGAAGCGGAGTGAGCCCGTACGGGCGGTCGGCGAATACGCGCGGCTGATCGGAAGGTCAGTCGAGGATCATCACCCGGAAGGAGGCCGAGGCTCATGGCGAGGCCCGACAAGGCTGCCGCGGTTGCCGAGCTGACGGACAAGTTCCGCAGCTCGAACGCCGCTGTGCTGACCGAGTACCGCGGTCTCACCGTGGCTCAGCTCAAGCAGCTGCGCCGTTCGCTCGGTGAGAACGCCCAGTACGCCGTGGTGAAGAACACGCTGACCAAGATTGCGGCCAACGAGGCCGGGATCAACACGCTCGACGACCTGTTCATGGGTCCGACGGCTGTCGCCTTCGTCACCGGTGACCCGGTGGAGTCGGCGAAGGGTCTCCGTGACTTCGCCAAGGACAACCCCAACCTCATCATCAAGGGCGGTGTCCTTGACGGTAAGGCGCTGTCCGCCGATGAGTTCAAGAAGCTCGCGGACCTCGAGTCCCGCGAGGTGCTGCTCGCCAAGCTGGCCGGCGGCATGAAGGCGTCCATGGCCAAGGCCGCGGCGACCTTCCAGGCCCCGCTCTCGAAGTTCGTCCGTACCGCGGACGCCCTTCGCGGCAAGGTCGAGCAGGGCGGTGCCGGTACGCCGGCTCCCGCCGAGGCCGAGTCCGCCGAGTAGTCAGGCGTTCCGGTCGCAGCGGGCCCGTACGCCCGCCGACATGTACATCCGGCACCAGCCGAATTAGTGGAAGGACGCCAACCATGGCGAAGCTCAGCCAGGACGAGCTGCTTGACCAGTTCAGCGGCATGACCCTCATCGAGCTCTCCGAGTTCGTGAAGGCCTTCGAGGAGAAGTTCGACGTCGAGGCCGCCGCCCCGGTCGCCGTCGCCGCCGCCGGCGCCCCGGGTGCCCCGGCCGCCGAGGCCGCCGAGGAGCAGGACGAGTTCGACGTCGTCCTCACCGGTGCGGGCGACAAGAAGATCCAGGTCATCAAGGTCGTGCGTGAGCTGACCTCGCTGGGTCTGAAGGAGGCCAAGGACCTCGTCGACGGCACCCCGAAGCCGGTTCTCGAGAAGGTCAGCAAGGAGCAGGCCGACAAGGCCGCCGAGTCCCTCAAGGCGGCCGGCGCGGCCGTCGAGGTCAAGTAACTCAGCCTTGCGCCCGGCGGGCGCGTGACAGGGCCTCCTGACCCGCTCCGCCGCGTACGTACCGAGGGCGGCCACCCGTTTGGGTGGTCGCCCTCGGACGTTCCCGCACCGGGTTCCTTGCCCCTCGCGCAGGGACGAGTATGGTGATCTTCGTTGCCTGGTCAGTGGGCCCGGGTGCCACGCGCCGTCAGGCCCATCTTGACGGGCTTGAGGGCGGGGGGCCTTGACGAACGGCACGCAGCGCGCAATTCTCAGGACGCGTCTTTCGCCGATCCAGGATCCGAGGCATGGATCGCAGACGAAGAGGGAAGCCTTGCCGCAGGCGTTGAAGAACAATGAGGGGCGACCCCTCCTTGAGGGGAGAGATTGCCACCTCCCGGAGGGAGAGATTGGTACTGCACCGGTCTCCGCGTATCCGCTCTGGACATCAGTGGGCCAAGTGGCTACACTGACCCTTTGCGCTGCCTGTTAGCTGCCTCCTGCCCGTCACCAGGGGCATGCCCACGTTCGAGCATTACTGACTGAGGATCCCTGACCGGGGATTTCTCTCCGTGTGTTCGTGCGGGGACCGGTACGCGCGTAGTGAGTCCGAGCCCTCGGAAGGACCCCCTCTTGGCCGCCTCGCGCAACGCCTCGACTGCCAATACGAACAACGGCGCCAGCACTGCACCGCTGCGCATCTCCTTTGCGAAGATCAAGGAGCCCCTCGAGGTTCCGAACCTCCTTGCGCTGCAAACCGAGAGCTTCGACTGGCTGCTCGGCAATGCCGCCTGGAAGGCTCGTGTCGAGTCGGCCCTGGAAAGTGGAAAGGACGTCCCCACCAAGTCCGGTCTGGAGGAGATCTTCGAAGAGATCTCGCCGATCGAGGACTTCTCCGGGTCGATGTCCCTGACCTTCCGCGACCACCGTTTCGAGCCCCCGAAGAACTCGATCGACGAGTGCAAGGAGCGCGACTTCACGTACGCGGCTCCGCTCTTCGTCACTGCCGAGTTCACCAACAACGAGACCGGTGAGATCAAGTCCCAGACGGTCTTCATGGGCGACTTCCCGCTCATGACGCCCAAGGGCACCTTCTGCATCAACGGCACCGAGCGTGTCGTTGTGTCGCAGCTGGTCCGCTCGCCGGGTGTGTACTTCGACAGCTCCATCGACAAGACGTCCGACAAGGACATCTTCTCCGCCAAGGTCATCCCGTCCCGCGGTGCCTGGCTGGAGCTCGAGATCGACAAGCGCGACATGGTCGGTGTCCGCATCGACCGCAAGCGCAAGCAGTCGGTCACCGTACTCCTGAAGGCGCTCGGCTGGACGACCGAGCAGATCCTCGAGGAGTTCGGCGAGTACGAGTCCATGCGCGCCACCCTGGAGAAGGACCACACCCAGGGCCAGGACGACGCGCTGCTCGACATCTACCGCAAGCTGCGTCCGGGCGAGCCGCCGACCCGTGAGGCTGCTCAGACCCTGCTCGAGAACCTCTACTTCAACCCCAAGCGCTACGACCTTGCCAAGGTCGGCCGCTACAAGGTGAACAAGAAGCTCGGCGGGGACGAGCCGCTGAACGCCGGTGTTCTCACCACCGACGATGTCATCGCGACCATCAAGTACCTGGTCAAGCTGCACGCCGGTGAGACCGAGACGGTCGGCGAGAACGGCCGGTCGATCGTCGTCGAGACCGACGACATCGACCACTTCGGCAACCGTCGTCTGCGCAACGTCGGCGAGCTGATCCAGAACCAGATCCGTACGGGCCTGGCCCGTATGGAGCGCGTCGTCCGTGAGCGGATGACCACCCAGGACGTCGAGGCGATCACGCCGCAGACCCTGATCAACATCCGGCCGGTCGTCGCCTCCATCAAGGAGTTCTTCGGCACCAGCCAGCTGTCCCAGTTCATGGACCAGACCAACCCGCTGTCGGGTCTGACCCACAAGCGCCGTCTGTCGGCGCTGGGTCCCGGTGGTCTCTCCCGTGAGCGCGCGGGTCTGGACGTCCGTGACGTGCACCCCTCGCACTACGGCCGCATGTGCCCGATCGAGACCCCCGAAGGCCCGAACATCGGTCTGATCGGCTCGCTCGCTTCGTACGGCCGGGTGAATGTCTTCGGCTTCATCGAGACCCCGTACCGCAAGGTCATCGACGGCCGGGTCACGGAGGAGGTGCACTACCTCACCGCCGATGAGGAGGACCGCTACCTCCTCGCCCAGGCGAACGCGTCGCTGACGGAGGAGAGCACCTTCGCCGAGCCCCGCGTGCTGGTCCGCCGCCGTGGGGGCGAGGTCGACCTCGTCACCGGTGGCGAGGTGGACTACATGGATGTCTCGCCGCGCCAGATGGTGTCGGCCGCGACCGCCATGATCCCCTTCCTCGAGCACGACGACGCCAACCGCGCGCTCATGGGCTCGAACATGATGCGCCAGGCCGTGCCGCTCCTGAAGGCCGAGGCCCCGCTGGTCGGTACCGGCATGGAGTACCGCTGCGCGGTCGACGCCGGTGACGTGATCAAGGCCGAGAAGTCGGGTGTGGTCCAGGAGGTCTCCGCGGACTACGTGACCGTCGCCAACGACGACGCCACGTACACCACCTACCGGGTCGCCAAGTTCTCCCGCTCCAACCAGGGCACCTCCTTCAACCAGAAGGTCGTCGTGGACGAGGGTGCGCGGGTCGTCGAGGGCCAGGTGCTCGCCGACGGTCCGTCCACCGACGAGGGCGAGATGGCGCTCGGCAAGAACCTTCTCGTGGCGTTCATGCCGTGGGAGGGCCACAACTACGAGGACGCGATCATCCTCAGCCAGCGTCTGGTACAGGACGACGTCCTCTCCTCGATCCACATCGAGGAGCACGAGGTCGACGCCCGTGACACCAAGCTCGGCCCCGAGGAGATCACCCGGGACATCCCCAACGTCTCCGAGGAGGTCCTCGCCGACCTCGACGAGCGCGGCATCATCCGCATCGGTGCCGAGGTCGTCGCGGGAGACATCCTGGTCGGCAAGGTCACGCCCAAGGGTGAGACCGAGCTGACCCCGGAGGAGCGCCTGCTCCGTGCGATCTTCGGTGAGAAGGCCCGTGAGGTCCGTGACACCTCGCTGAAGGTGCCGCACGGCGAGACCGGCAAGGTCATCGGCGTCCGCGTCTTCGACCGCGAGGAGGGCGACGAGCTGCCCCCGGGCGTGAACCAGCTGGTCCGCGTCTACGTCGCGCAGAAGCGCAAGATCACCGACGGTGACAAGCTCGCCGGCCGACACGGCAACAAGGGCGTCATCTCCAAGATCCTCCCGGTCGAGGACATGCCGTTCATGGAGGACGGCACCCCGGTCGACATCATCCTCAACCCGCTGGGTGTCCCGTCCCGGATGAACCCGGGACAGGTCCTGGAGATCCACCTGGGCTGGCTGGCCTCCCAGGGCTGGAAGGTCGAGGGCGCGGAGGACTGGAAGAAGCGCCTCCAGACGATCGGCGCCGACGAGGTCGGAGCCGGCACCAACGTCGCCACCCCGGTGTTCGACGGTGCGCGCGAGGACGAGATCGCCGGTCTCTTCGAGTCGACGATCCCGAACCGCGACGGCGAGCGGATGGTGAAGTCGTCCGGCAAGGCCAGCCTGTTCGACGGCCGCTCCGGTGAGCCGTTCCCGGACCCGATCTCGGTCGGGTACATGTACATCCTCAAGCTCCACCACCTGGTCGACGACAAGCTGCACGCCCGGTCGACCGGTCCGTACTCGATGATCACCCAGCAGCCGCTGGGTGGTAAGGCCCAGTTCGGTGGCCAGCGCTTCGGTGAGATGGAGGTGTGGGCGCTGGAGGCTTACGGCGCCGCGTACGCCCTCCAGGAGCTGCTGACCATCAAGTCCGACGACGTCACTGGCCGTGTGAAGGTCTACGAGGCCATCGTCAAGGGCGAGAACATCCCTGAGCCCGGCATCCCCGAGTCCTTCAAGGTGCTCATCAAGGAGATGCAGTCCCTGTGCCTCAACGTGGAGGTGCTGTCCTCGGACGGCATGTCCATCGAGATGCGCGACACCGACGAGGACGTCTTCCGCGCTGCGGAGGAGCTCGGTATCGACCTGTCACGGCGCGAGCCGAGCAGCGTCGAAGAGGTCTGACGGGTCTGGTCGGGGCCCCGTAAGGAGCCCCGACCTCCCCCAGAGCCGGCAACGGCCTGGGGGGACCCCCAGCCGGACCCCCTGTCAGACCACGAAGACACGACCCCGAAAGAGGGATTGACGACCAGTGCTCGACGTCAACTTCTTCGACGAGCTGCGGATCGGCCTTGCCACTGCTGACGACATCCGTCAGTGGTCGCACGGTGAGGTCAAGAAGCCGGAGACCATCAACTACCGCACCCTCAAGCCCGAAAAGGACGGACTCTTCTGCGAGAAGATCTTCGGTCCGACCCGGGACTGGGAGTGCTACTGCGGCAAGTACAAGCGCGTCCGCTTCAAGGGCATCATCTGTGAGCGCTGTGGCGTAGAGGTCACACGTGCCAAGGTGCGCCGTGAGCGGATGGGCCACATTGAGCTGGCCGCTCCCGTCACCCACATCTGGTACTTCAAGGGCGTCCCGTCGCGTCTGGGCTACCTGCTCGACCTCGCCCCGAAGGACCTCGAGAAGGTCATCTACTTCGCCGCCTACATGATCACGTGGGTGGACGAGGAGCGCCGTACGCGCGATCTGCCGTCGCTGGAGACGCACGTCTCCGTCGAGCGCCAGCAGGTCGAGCAGCGCCGCGACGCCGACCTGGAGGCCCGCGCCAAGAAGCTCGAGGCCGACCTGGCCGAGCTCGAGGCCGAGGGCGCCAAGGCCGATGTGCGCCGCAAGGTGCGCGAAGGTGCCGAGCGCGAGATGAAGCAGCTGCGCGACCGTGCGCAGCGCGAGATCGACCGTCTCGACGAGGTGTGGAGCCGTTTCAAGAACCTCAAGGTCCAGGACCTCGAGGGCGACGAGCTGCTCTACCGCGAGCTGCGTGACCGCTTCGGCACGTACTTCGACGGCTCCATGGGCGCCGCTGCCCTGCAGAAGCGCCTGGAGACCTTCGACCTCGACCAGGAGGCCGAGCGCCTCCGCGAGATCATCCGTACCGGCAAGGGCCAGAAGAAGACCCGTGCGCTCAAGCGCCTCAAGGTCGTCTCCGCGTTCCTGCAGACCAGCAACAGCCCCAAGGGCATGGTGCTGGACTGCGTCCCGGTGATTCCGCCGGACCTGCGTCCGATGGTGCAGCTGGACGGTGGCCGCTTCGCGACCTCCGACCTGAACGACCTGTACCGCCGCGTCATCAACCGGAACAACCGCCTCAAGCGGCTTCTCGACCTCGGTGCCCCCGAGATCATCGTGAACAACGAGAAGCGGATGCTGCAGGAGGCCGTCGACGCGCTGTTCGACAACGGCCGCCGCGGCCGGCCGGTGACCGGTCCGGGCAACCGCCCGCTCAAGTCGCTGTCCGACATGCTCAAGGGCAAGCAGGGCCGGTTCCGCCAGAACCTGCTCGGTAAGCGCGTCGACTACTCGGCCCGTTCCGTGATCGTCGTCGGCCCGCAGCTCAAACTGCACCAGTGCGGTCTGCCGAAGGCCATGGCGCTGGAGCTCTTCAAGCCGTTCGTGATGAAGCGCCTGGTGGACCTGAACCACGCGCAGAACATCAAGTCGGCGAAGCGCATGGTCGAGCGCGGCCGTACGGTCGTGTACGACGTGCTGGAAGAGGTCATCGCCGAGCACCCGGTGCTGCTGAACCGTGCGCCGACCCTGCACCGTCTGGGCATCCAGGCCTTCGAGCCGCAGCTGGTCGAGGGCAAGGCCATTCAGATCCACCCGCTCGTCTGCACCGCGTTCAACGCGGACTTCGACGGTGACCAGATGGCCGTCCACCTGCCGCTCTCCGCGGAGGCGCAGGCCGAGGCCCGCATCCTGATGCTGTCCTCGAACAACATCCTCAAGCCGGCCGACGGCCGTCCGGTCACCATGCCCACCCAGGACATGGTGCTCGGTCTGTTCTTCCTCACCACCGACGAGGCGGAGCGCAAGGTCATCGGCGAGGGCCGGTCCTTCGGCTCCACCGCCGAGGCGATCATGGCCTTCGACGCCCGCGAGCTCTCGCTCCAGGCGAAGGTCGACATCCGCTTCCCGATCGGTACCGTCCCGCCGCGTGGCTGGACCCCGCCGGTGTCGGAGGACGGCGCCGCGGCCGACGGCAGCTACGGCGCGGGGGAGTGGCAGCAGGGCGACAGCTTCCGGCTGCGGACGACCCTGGGCCGCGCGCTCTTCAACGAGTTGCTGCCCGAGGACTACCCGTTCGTCGACTACTCGGTCGGCAAGAAGCAGCTCTCCGAGATCGTCAACGACCTCGCCGAGCGGTACCCGAAGGTCATCGTGGCGGCGACGCTCGACAACCTGAAGGCGGCCGGCTTCCACTGGGCCACCCGCTCCGGTGTCACCGTCGCGGTGTCGGACATCGTCGTCCCCGAGGCCAAGAAGGCCATCATCGAGGGCTACGAGGCGCTGGACGAGAAGGTTCAGAAGCAGTACGAGCGCGGTCTGATCACCAAGGACGAGCGCACGCAGGAGCTCATCGCGATCTGGACCAAGGCGACCAACGAGGTTGCCGAGGCGATGAACGCGAACTTCCCGAAGACCAACCCCATCTTCATGATGGTCAACTCGGGTGCTCGCGGAAACATGATGCAGATGCGTCAGATCGCGGGTATGCGTGGACTGGTGTCCAACGCGAAGAACGAGACCATCCCGCGGCCCATCAAGGCGTCGTTCCGTGAGGGTCTCTCCGTGCTGGAGTACTTCATCTCCACCCACGGTGCCCGTAAGGGTCTGGCGGACACCGCCCTGCGTACCGCCGACTCGGGTTACCTGACCCGTCGTCTGGTGGACGTCTCGCAGGATGTGATCATTCGCGAGGAGGACTGCGGCACCGAGCGCGGCCTCAAGCTGGTGATCGCTTCCAAGAACGCGGAAGGCGTGCTGCGCAAGGCGGACGACGTCGAGACCACCGTGTACGCGCGGTGCCTCGCCGAGGACATCGTCGTCGACGGCAAGGTGCTGGCTCCGGCCGGTACCGACCTGGGCGATGTGCTCATCGATGAGCTCGTGCGCCACGGCGTCGAGACCGTCAAGACCCGCTCGGTCCTGACCTGCGAGTCCGCCGTCGGCACCTGCGCCATGTGCTACGGCCGCTCGCTCGCGACCGGCAAGCTCGTGGACATCGGCGAGGCAGTCGGGATCATCGCCGCCCAGTCCATCGGTGAGCCCGGCACCCAGCTGACGATGCGTACCTTCCACACCGGTGGTGTGGCGGGTGACGACATCACTCAGGGTCTGCCGCGTGTCGTCGAGCTCTTCGAGGCCCGTACGCCCAAGGGCGTCGCCCCGGTTTCGGAGGCCGCGGGCCGCGTCAGGATCGAGGAGACCGAGAAGACCAAGAAGCTCGTCGTCACCCCGGACGACGGCTCCGAGGAGACGTCCTACGGCGTCTCGAAGCGAGTCCGGCTCCTGGTGGGCGAGGGCGACCACGTCGAGGTCGGCCAGGCGCTGACCGTGGGTGCCACCAACCCGCACGACGTGCTGCGCATTCTCGGTCAGCGCGCCGTCCAGGTGCACCTGGTCGGCGAGGTCCAGAAGGTCTACAACTCGCAGGGTGTGTCGATCCACGACAAGCACATCGAGATCATCATCCGGCAGATGCTGCGCCGTGTGACGATCATCGAGTCCGGCGACGCCGAGCTGCTGCCGGGCGAGCTCGTGGAGCGCACGCGCTTCGAGGGTGAGAACCGTCGTGTGGTCACGGAAGGCGGCCACCCGGCCTCCGGCCGTCCGCAGCTGATGGGTATCACCAAGGCCTCGCTGGCGACCGAGTCCTGGCTGTCGGCGGCGTCCTTCCAGGAGACGACCCGGGTGCTCACCGACGCGGCGATCAACGCCAAGTCGGACTCCCTGATCGGCCTCAAGGAGAACGTGATCATCGGTAAGCTCATCCCGGCCGGTACGGGTCTGTCCCGCTACCGCAACATCCGGGTCGAGCCGACCGAGGAGGCGAAGGCCGCGATGTACTCGGCCGTCGGTTACGACGACATCGACTACTCGCCCTTCGGCACGGGCTCCGGCCAGGCGGTTCCGCTGGAGGACTACGACTACGGGCCGTACAACCAGTAAGCCGGCCCGCACGTCCGGTACGACCACAGGGCGGTCACCCCTCGCGGGGTGGCCGCCCTGTGGCTTGGTGGTCCCGGTGTCGCCGGAGCCCGTGGAACATGCGCCCGGTGTGTCCTGTGCAGGTCCCTCTTGTTTTGACCGGAGCCGATGCTATAGGTACGCTCTGACCTTGTGCCTGGGGTGTGCCCGGGTTCTTGTGCGTGCATTTTCCCTAGCCCTTGACCGGGGTGGGGATCCCCTGGGGGCACTTCCCGGACGTAGTCCGGGGGAGAAGCCAGGGAAATGCCCCCAGCACGGGATACCGAGGCCGAGTCGCCGTCCACATACGCACGTTCCGTTCCCACGGGCAAGTATGGGACACGCGACACACCCGACCGCGTGGGTCGGGGGATCCCCAGGTTAGCTTCACTAGACGGCACACAGAAACCGGAGAAACGGTGCCTACGATCCAGCAGCTGGTCCGGAAGGGCCGGCAGGACAAGGTCGAAAAGAACAAGACACCCGCACTCGAGGGTTCCCCTCAGCGCCGTGGTGTCTGCACGCGCGTGTTCACGACCACCCCGAAGAAGCCGAACTCGGCCCTGCGTAAGGTCGCGCGTGTGCGTTTGACCAGCGGGATCGAGGTCACCGCTTACATTCCGGGTGAAGGACACAACCTGCAGGAGCACTCGATCGTGCTCGTGCGTGGTGGCCGTGTGAAGGACCTGCCGGGTGTTCGTTACAAGATCATCCGCGGTTCTCTCGACACCCAGGGTGTCAAGAACCGCAAGCAGGCCCGCAGCCGTTACGGCGCCAAGAAGGAGAAGTAAGAATGCCTCGTAAGGGCCCCGCCCCGAAGCGCCCGGTCATCATCGACCCGGTCTACGGTTCTCCTCTGGTCACCTCGCTCATCAACAAGGTGCTGCTGAACGGCAAGCGTTCCACCGCTGAGCGCATCGTCTACGGCGCCATGGAAGGCCTGCGCGAGAAGACCGGCAGTGACCCGGTCATCACGCTCAAGCGCGCGCTGGAGAACATCAAGCCGACCCTCGAGGTCAAGTCCCGTCGTGTCGGTGGCGCCACCTACCAGGTGCCGGTCGAGGTCAAGCCCGGCCGCGCCTCCACCCTCGCTCTGCGCTGGCTCGTGGGTTACTCCCGCGCCCGTCGTGAGAAGACGATGACCGAGCGCCTGATGAACGAGCTGCTGGATGCCAGCAACGGTCTGGGCGCCGCTGTCAAGCGTCGCGAGGACACCCACAAGATGGCCGAGTCCAACAAGGCCTTCGCGCACTACCGCTGGTAGTCGCTACCCCCATCGAGATCCGAGAGAAGACCGAGCCATATGGCTACCACTTCACTTGACCTGGCCAAGGTCCGCAATATCGGGATCATGGCGCACATCGACGCGGGCAAGACGACGACCACCGAGCGGATCCTGTTCTACACCGGTGTGAGCTACAAGATCGGTGAGGTCCACGACGGCGCTGCCACGATGGACTGGATGGAGCAGGAGCAGGAGCGCGGCATCACGATCACGTCGGCCGCGACGACCTGCCACTGGCCGTTGAACAACGTTGACCACACCATCAACATCATCGACACCCCGGGCCACGTCGACTTCACCGTCGAGGTGGAGCGTTCGCTGCGCGTCCTCGACGGTGCCGTCACGGTGTTCGACGGTGTTGCCGGCGTTGAGCCGCAGTCCGAGACTGTCTGGCGGCAGGCAGACCGGTACAACGTGCCGCGTATCTGCTTCGTCAACAAGCTCGACCGCGTCGGTGCCGAGTTCCACCGTTGCGTCGACATGATCGTCGACCGCCTGGGTGCCACCCCGCTGGTCATGCAGCTGCCGATCGGCGCTGAGGCCGACTTCAAGGGCGTCATCGACCTGGTTCGTATGAAGGCTCTGGTGTGGTCCGCCGAGGCCGCCAAGGGCGAGATGTACGACACCCTGGACATCCCCGACACTCACGCAGAGGCTGCGGCCGAGTGGCGCGACAAGCTGCTCGAGACCGCCGCTGAGGGTGACGAGGAGCTCATGGAGATGTACCTCGAGGGCGAAGAGCCCACCGAGGAGCAGCTCAAGGCCGGTATTCGCCGCGCCACCATCGGCGGTCACCTGACCCCCGTCTTCTGCGGCACCGCGTTCAAGAACAAGGGCGTTCAGCCCCTGCTCGACGCGGTCGTCGAGTACCTCCCGTCTCCTGTGGACGTCGAGGGCGTCACCGGCCACAAGGTCGACGACGAGGAGACGGAGATCTTCCGCAAGGCTTCCGACGAGGAGCCGCTCTCCGCGCTCGCCTTCAAGATCATGAGCGACCCGCACCTGGGCAAGCTCACCTTCGTCCGGATCTACTCCGGTCGCCTGGAGGCCGGCACCCAGGTGCTGAACTCCGTGAAGGGCAAGAAGGAGCGCATCGGCAAGATCTACCGGATGCACGCGAACAAGCGTGAGGAGATCGAGAGCGTGGGTGCCGGCGACATCGTCGCCGTCATGGGTCTCAAGCAGACCACCACCGGCGAGACCCTCTGCGACGCGTCGAACCCGGTGATCCTCGAGTCCATGAACTTCCCGGCTCCGGTGATCCAGGTCGCCATCGAGCCGAAGTCCAAGGGCGACCAGGAGAAGCTGGGTGTCGCCATCCAGCGCCTCGCCGAGGAGGACCCGTCGTTCCAGGTCCACACCGACGAGGAGACCGGCCAGACCATCATCGCGGGTATGGGCGAGCTGCACCTCGACGTGCTGGTCGACCGTATGAAGCGTGAGTTCAGGGTCGAGGCCAACGTCGGCAAGCCGCAGGTCGCGTACCGCGAGACGCTGCGCAAGCCCGTTGACCGGATCGACTACACGCACAAGAAGCAGACTGGTGGTTCCGGCCAGTTCGCGAAGGTGCAGATGGCGATCGCGCCCCTCGAGGGCGACGGATACGAGTTCGAGAACAAGGTCACCGGTGGCCGTATCCCGCGGGAGTACATCCCGTCCGTGGACGCGGGCTGCCAGGAGGCCATGGAGTTCGGCGTGCTGGCCGGCTACCCGCTGACCGGCGTGAAGGTGACGCTGCTCGACGGTGCTTACCACGACGTCGACTCCTCCGAGCTCGCGTTCAAGATCGCCGGTTCCATGGCGTTCAAGGAGGGTGCCCGCAAGGCGTCACCGGCTCTGCTGGAGCCGATGATGTCGGTCGAGGTCACCACCCCCGAGGACTACATGGGCGACGTGATCGGCGACATCAACTCCCGCCGTGGACAGATCCAGTCCATGGAGGACCGGAGCGGCGCCAAGCTCATCACGGGCCTGGTTCCGCTGTCGGAGATGTTCGGCTACGTCGGCGACCTGCGCAGCAAGACGTCCGGTCGCGCCAGCTACTCCATGCAGTTCGACTCCTACGCCGAGGTTCCCCGGAGCGTGGCCGAGGAGATCATCGCGAAGGCCAAGGGCGAGTAACGCGGGTTCACCCTCGTTTCTCACCGTTTAGGCTGGAGCAAAGGCACCGGGTGTTCCGTCGCGGACCGCACAGCGGATTGCGGCGGGGCCCCGGGGCCCGCCCCCAAGCGAATACGGCCAAGGGCATCCCCTCGGGGTCCTGGTCGATTCGGAAAGACCACCTGAACCCATTCGCAAAAGAGCGGATGGAGTACAGCACCAGTCCACAGGAGGACCCCAGTGGCGAAGGCGAAGTTCGAGCGGACTAAGCCGCACGTCAACATCGGCACCATCGGTCACATCGACCACGGTAAGACCACTCTTACCGCGGCGATCACCAAGGTGCTGCACGACGCGTACCCGAACCTGAACGAGGCCTCGGCCTTCGACCAGATCGACAAGGCTCCTGAGGAGCGCCAGCGCGGTATTACCATCTCCATCGCGCATGTCGAGTACCAGACAGAGTCGCGTCACTACGCCCACGTTGACTGCCCGGGTCACGCGGACTACATCAAGAACATGATCACCGGTGCGGCGCAGATGGACGGCGCCATCCTCGTGGTCGCCGCGACCGACGGCCCGATGCCGCAGACCAAGGAGCACGTGCTCCTGGCCCGCCAGGTCGGCGTTCCGTACATCGTTGTCGCCCTGAACAAGGCCGACATGGTGGACGACGAGGAGATCCTGGAGCTCGTCGAGCTCGAGGTCCGTGAGCTGCTCTCCGAGTACGAGTTCCCGGGTGACGACGTACCCGTCATCAAGGTCTCGGCGCTCAAGGCGCTCGAGGGCGACAAGGAGTGGGGTGAGTCCGTCCTCAACCTGATGAAGGCTGTTGACGAGTCGATCCCGACCCCGGAGCGCGACGTCGACAAGCCGTTCCTCATGCCCATCGAGGACGTCTTCACGATCACCGGTCGCGGTACGGTCGTCACCGGCCGTATCGAGCGTGGTGTGCTGAAGGTCAACGAGACCGTTGACATCATCGGCATCAAGCAGGACAAGACCACCACCACGGTCACCGGCATCGAGATGTTCCGCAAGCTGCTCGACGAGGGCCAGGCCGGTGAGAACGTCGGTCTGCTGCTTCGTGGCATCAAGCGTGAGGACGTCGAGCGCGGCCAGGTCATCATCAAGCCGGGCTCGGTCACTCCGCACACCGAGTTCGAGGCCCAGGCCTACATCCTGTCGAAGGACGAGGGTGGTCGTCACACCCCGTTCTTCAACAACTACCGTCCGCAGTTCTACTTCCGTACCACGGACGTGACCGGCGTGGTGACCCTCCCCGAGGGCACCGAGATGGTCATGCCGGGCGACAACACCACCATGTCGGTCTCGCTGATTCAGCCGGTCGCCATGGAGGAGGGCCTGAAGTTCGCCATCCGTGAGGGTGGTCGGACCGTCGGCGCCGGCCAGGTCACCAAGATCAACAAGTGATTTTGGCGCTCTGCGCGACCCGGTAGCTCGGTCGAGACACCGGCGAGAAGCCCCGCCCACCGTCAGGTGGGCGGGGCTTCTTGACAGTTGGGCCTCGATTGGCCTTCGTAGTCCATCGTGTGGCACACTGTCCAGGTTGCTCGGTTGAGTGCCGATGCTGCGCGCCTCCCGCCGGGAGGACTGGAAGCGAGTCCCGCAGTACTCGTCACCCGCGTGTTTCTCCTCCGGGAGAGGCCAGGGGGTGGAAGTACGGGAATCTTCCGGGAAGTGTCAGCGGGGTACCGGCCAGGCATCCGGTGGGTGTCTTCCCCCGGCTGGCGGTCTTGGCGCCGCGTCCCCCTTCGCAGGGAAATTCCTTCGGGAAATTTTCATTAGAAGGAACGCGACACGCCCGACCGCGTGGGTCGGAGAGAAGTCGGAAACGTACCGGGTTCCAGAGCGTTACGAGAGACAGGACTACGAAGTAGCCATGGCGGGACAGAAGATCCGCATCCGGCTCAAGGCCTACGACCACGAGGTCATCGATTCCTCGGCGAAGAAGATCGTCGAAACGGTGACCCGCACTGGTGCGTCGGTCGCGGGCCCGGTGCCGCTTCCCACTGAGAAGAATGTGTACTGCGTCATCAAGTCGCCGCACAAGTACAAGGACTCGCGCGAGCACTTCGAGATGCGCACGCACAAGCGCCTCATCGACATCCTCGACCCCACGCCGAAGACCGTCGACTCGCTCATGCGTCTCGACCTGCCGGCCGGCGTCGACATCGAGATCAAGCTCTGAGGTGACGCGCGAGATGGCTAAGCAGATCAAGGGCGTCCTGGGCGAGAAGCTCGGCATGACGCAGGTGTGGGACGAGAACAACCGTGTCGTCCCGGTCACGGTCGTCAAGGCCGGTCCCTGTGTTGTGACCCAGGTGCGTACCAACGACGCGGACGGCTACGACGCCGTCCAGATCGCCTTCGGCGAGATCGACCCCCGCAAGGTGAACAAGCCCCTCAAGGGCCACTTCGCCAAGGCGGATGTGACCCCGCGCCGCCACTTGGTGGAGCTGCGTACCGCTGATGCCAGCGAGTACACGCTCGGCCAGGAGGTTACGGCCGAGGTGTTCGAGTCCGGTGTCCGGGTCGATGTGACCGGTACCAGCAAGGGCAAGGGCACCGCCGGCGTCATGAAGCGCCATGGCTTCGCCGGCCTCGGCGCCGGCCACGGCACCCAGCGCAAGCACCGCTCGCCCGGCTCCATCGGTGGCTGCGCCACCCCGGGCCGCGTGTTCAAGGGCCTGCGCATGGCCGGCCGCATGGGCAACGAGCGGGTCACCACCCAGAACCTGACCGTTCATGCCGTTGACGCGGAGAAGGGACTGCTGCTCATCAAGGGCGCCGTCCCCGGTCCGAACGGCGGCCTCGTCCTGGTCCGTACCGCGGCCAAGGGGGCCTGAGGTAACGATGAGCACCATTGACATCCTTTCGCCGGCAGGCGACAAGGCCGGGACCGTCGAGCTCCCCTCGGAGATCTTCGACGCGCAGGTCAGCATTCCGCTGATCCACCAGGTCGTCGTCGCCCAGCTGGCCGCTGCCCGCCAGGGCACGCACAAGACAAAGACCCGTGGCGAGGTCCGCGGCGGCGGCAAGAAGCCGTACCGCCAGAAGGGCACCGGTCGCGCCCGTCAGGGCTCGACCCGCGCGCCGCAGTTCGCCGGTGGTGGCGTTGTGCACGGTCCCGTGCCGCGTGACTACTCGCAGCGGACCCCGAAGAAGATGAAGGCCGCCGCCCTGCGCGGTGCCCTCACCGACCGGGCGCGCAACAGCCGCATCCACGTTGTCTCCGGCGTGGTCGAGGGCGAGGTCTCCACCAAGGCCGCGAAGACCCTGTTCGGCAAGATCAGTGAGCGCAAGAACCTGCTCCTGGTCGTCGACCGGGCCGACGAGGCCGCGTGGCTGTCCGCCCGCAACCTGCCCCAGGTGCACATCCTGGAGCCGGGCCAGCTGAACACGTACGACGTGCTCGTCTCCGACGACGTGGTCTTCACTCAGGCCGCCTACGAGAGCTTTGTAGCCGGTCCGGCCAAGGCCGGTAAGGCTGTCGCCTCCGAGGCTGAGCTCGAAGGGAGCGACGCCTGATGAGCGAGGCAACTGCAACGGTCGTCACCAGCAAGACCTTCACGGACCCCCGTGACATTCTGGTCAAGCCGGTGGTTTCCGAGAAGAGCTACGCGCTGCTCGACGAGAACAAGTACACGTTCATCGTCGCGCCCGGCGCCAACAAGACCCAGATCAAGCAGGCCGTCGAGGCGGTCTTCTCGGTCAAGGTCACCGGGGTCAACACGATCAACCGGCAGGGGAAGCGCAAGCGGACCAAGACCGGTTTCGGTAAGCGCAAGGACACCAAGCGCGCCATCGTGACCCTCGCCGAGGGCGACCGTATCGACATCTTCGGCGGCCCGGTCTCCTAACGGAGTCCGAGTCGTCCGGAATCGGACGAGGACTGAGAAATGGGTATCCGCAAGTACAAGCCGACGACCCCGGGCCGTCGTGGCTCCAGCGTCGCCGACTTTGTCGAGGTCACGCGGTCCACGCCGGAGAAGTCGCTGGTCCGCCCGCTGCACAGCAAGGGCGGCCGTAACAACGCCGGTCGTGTGACCGTTCGCCACCAGGGCGGTGGCCACAAGCGCGCCTTCCGAGTGATCGACTTCCGTCGTCACGACAAGGACGGCGTGCCCGCCAAGGTCGCGCACATCGAGTACGACCCCAACCGCACCGCGCGCATCGCGCTGCTGCACTACGCAGACGGCGAGAAGCGCTACATCCTCGCCCCGGCCAAGCTGAGCCAGGGCGACCGGGTTGAGAACGGCGCGAGCGCCGACATCAAGCCGGGCAACAACCTCCCGCTGCGCAACATCCCGGTGGGTACGGTCATCCACGCCATCGAGCTGCGGCCCGGCGGCGGCGCGAAGTTCGCCCGTTCCGCGGGTGCTTCCGTCCAGCTGCTGGCGAAGGAGGGCTCCATGGCCCACCTCCGTATGCCCTCCGGTGAGGTCCGGCTGGTCGACATCCGCTGCCGCGCCACTGTTGGCGAGGTCGGCAATGCCGAGCAGTCGAACATCAACTGGGGCAAGGCCGGCCGTATGCGCTGGAAGGGCGTTCGCCCGACCGTCCGCGGTGTCGCCATGAACCCCGTTGACCACCCGCACGGTGGTGGTGAGGGCAAGACCTCCGGTGGTCGCCACCCGGTCTCGCCGTGGGGTCAGAAGGAGGGTCGTACTCGCTCGCCGAAGAAGGCCAGCAACAAGTACATCGTCCGCCGCCGCAAGACGAACAAGAAGCGCTAGGAGCAGGTTCGATGCCGCGCAGTCTCAAGAAGGGGCCCTTCGTCGACGACCACCTGATCAAGAAGGTGGACGTACAGAACGAAGCCGGTACCCACAACGTCATCAAGACCTGGTCCCGCCGCTCCATGATCGTCCCGGCCATGCTCGGCCACACGATCGCGGTGCACGACGGCCGCAAGCACGTCCCGGTGTTCGTCACCGAGTCGATGGTCGGCCACAAGCTCGGCGAGTTTGCGCCGACCCGCACCTTCCGCGGCCACGAGAAGGACGACCGTAAATCACGTCGTCGCTGATCGGCGGAGTTGCGAAGACTATGACTGACACCGAAGGGACAACCATGGAAGCCAGGGCCCAGGCGCGGTACATCCGCGTCACGCCCATGAAGGCCCGCCGCGTGGTGGACCTCATCCGTGGCATGAGTGCCACGGAGGCCCAGGCGGTCCTGCGTTTCGCCCCGCAGGCCGCGAGCGTGCCCGTTGGCAAGGTGCTCGACAGCGCCATTGCCAACGCCGCGCACAACTACGACCACACCGACGCCGGCAGCCTCGTCATTTCCGAGGCGTACGTCGACGAGGGCCCGACCCTGAAGCGGTTCCGTCCGCGTGCCCAGGGCCGTGCCTACCGGATCCGCAAGCGGACCAGCCACATCACCGTGGTCGTCAGCAGCAAGGAAGGAACCCGGTAATGGGCCAGAAGGTTAACCCGCACGGGTTCCGGCTCGGCATCACCACGGACTTCAAGTCCCGGTGGTACGCCGACAAGCTGTACAAGGACTACGTCAAGGAAGACGTCGCCATCCGTCGGATGATGACGAAGGGCATGGAGCGCGCCGGCATCTCGAAGGTTGAGATCGAGCGCACCCGTGACCGCGTCCGCGTCGACATCCACACCGCTCGGCCGGGCATCGTCATCGGCCGCCGCGGCGCGGAGGCCGACCGTATCCGCGGCGAGCTGGAGAAGCTCACGGGCAAGCAGGTCCAGCTGAACATCCTCGAGGTCAAGAACCCCGAGACCGATGCTCAGCTGGTTGCCCAGGCCGTGGCCGAGCAGCTGTCCTCCCGCGTCTCCTTCCGTCGTGCGATGCGCAAGAGCATGCAGAGCACGATGAAGGCCGGCGCCAAGGGCATCAAGATCCAGTGTGGTGGCCGTCTCGGCGGCGCCGAGATGTCCCGCTCGGAGTTCTACCGCGAGGGCCGCGTGCCCCTGCACACGCTCCGTGCGAACGTCGACTACGGCTTCTTCGAGGCCAAGACGACCTTCGGCCGTATCGGTGTGAAGGTCTGGATCTACAAGGGCGACGTCAAGAACATCGCCGAGGTCCGCGCCGAGAACGCCGCTGCCCGCGCCGGCAACCGCCCGTCGCGTGGTGGCAACGACCGCCCGGCCCGTGGTGGCCGCGGTGGCGAGCGTGGCGGCCGCGGCCGTAAGCCGCAGGCGCAGTCGGCTCCGGCTGCCGAGGCCCCCAAGGCCGAGGCTCCCGCCGCTGCGGCTCCGGCTGAGACCACCGGAACGGAGGCCTGACCGTCATGCTGATCCCCCGTAGGGTCAAGCACCGCAAGCAGCACCACCCGAAGCGCAGTGGTATGGCCAAGGGTGGCACCGAGCTTGCGTTCGGCGAGTACGGCATCCAGGCGGTGACCCCGGCCTACGTGACGAACCGTCAGATCGAGTCGGCTCGTATCGCCATGACCCGTCACATCAAGCGTGGCGGCAAGGTCTGGATCAACATCTACCCGGACCGTCCGCTCACGAAGAAGCCTGCTGAGACCCGCATGGGTTCCGGTAAGGGTTCGCCGGAGTGGTGGATCGCGAATGTCAAGCCCGGTCGGGTGATGTTCGAGCTGTCCTACCCGAACGAGAAGGTTGCCAAGGAGGCGCTGACCCGCGCCGCCCACAAGCTTCCGATGAAGTGCCGGATCGTCCGGCGCGAGGCAGGTGAGTCGTGATGGCGGCCGGAATCAAGGCGTCCGAGCTGCGTGAGCTGAACAACGAAGACCTCGTTGGCAAGCTGCGTGAGGCCAAGGAGGAGCTGTTCAACCTCCGCTTCCAGGCGGCGACCGGACAGCTCGAAAACCACGGCCGGCTGAAGGCCGTCCGCAAGGACATCGCCCGGATCTACACCCTGATGCGCGAGCGCGAGCTGGGCATCGAGACGGTGGAGAGCGCCTGATGAGCGAGAAGAATGTGACTGAGACCAACGAACGCGGCTTCCGCAAGACCCGTGAGGGTCTGGTCGTCGGCGACAAGATGGACAAGACCGTCGTCGTCGCTGTCGAGGACCGTGTCAAGCACGCGCTGTACGGCAAGGTCATCCGCCGTACCAACAAGCTCAAGGCGCACGACGAGCAGAACGCCGCGGGTGTCGGCGACCGTGTTCTCCTCATGGAGACCCGGCCGCTGTCCGCGACCAAGCGCTGGCGCGTCGTCGAAATCCTCGAGAAGGCCAAGTAACCCAGTAGATCCTGAGGGGTTCCTCCTCAGGACGGTTCCGCCAGGCTCGGTGGGGACTTCCCCGGAAGCCCCCACCGGGAACCGGCAGACGATCAGGAGATAGACGTGATCCAGCAGGAGTCGCGACTGCGTGTCGCCGACAACACTGGTGCGAAGGAGATCCTTTGCATCCGTGTTCTCGGTGGTTCCGGTCGCCGCTACGCGGGCATCGGTGACGTCATCGTCGCCACCGTCAAGGATGCGATCCCCGGTGGCAACGTGAAGAAGGGTGACGTCGTCAAGGCGGTCATCGTGCGCACCGTCAAGGAGCGCCGTCGTCCGGACGGCTCGTACATCCGCTTCGACGAGAACGCGGCCGTCATCCTCAAGAACGATGGCGACCCCCGCGGCACCCGTATCTTCGGCCCGGTGGGCCGTGAGCTGCGCGAGAAGAAGTTCATGAAGATCATCTCGCTCGCGCCGGAGGTGCTGTAACCGATGAAGATCAAGAAGGGCGACCTGGTCCAGGTCATCACCGGTAAGGACAAGGGCAAGCAGGGCAAGGTCATTCAGGCCTACCCCGCCGACGACCGCGTCCTCGTCGAGGGTGTCAACCGGGTCAAGAAGCACACCAAGGCCGGCCAGACCGCTCGTGGTTCGAAGACCGGCGGCATTGTGACGACCGAGGCCCCGATCCACGTGAGCAATGTTTCGCTCGTGGTGGAGAAGGACGGCTCGAAGGTCGTCACCCGCGTCGGGTACCGCTTCGACGACGAGGGCAACAAGATCCGCGTTGCCAAGCGGACCGGTGAGGACATCTGATGACTGCCACCTCTGCAACTGCCGCGGGCATCCCGCGCCTCAAGCAGCGCTACCGCGAAGAGATCCAGGGCAAGCTGAAGGACGAGTTCTCCTACGAGAACGTCATGCAGATCCCTGGTCTGACCAAGATCGTGGTCAACATGGGTGTGGGCGACGCCGCCCGCGACTCCAAGCTGATCGAGGGCGCCATCCGCGACCTCACCACGATCACCGGCCAGAAGCCGGCCGTCACCAAGGCCCGTAAGTCCATCGCGCAGTTCAAGCTGCGTGAGGGCCAGCCGATCGGTGCCCACGTCACCCTCCGCGGTGACCGCATGTGGGAGTTCCTGGACCGCACCCTGTCGCTCGCGCTGCCGCGCATCCGTGACTTCCGTGGTCTGTCCCCGAAGCAGTTCGACGGCCGGGGCAACTACACCTTCGGTCTCACGGAGCAGGTCATGTTCCACGAGATCGACCAGGACAAGATCGACCGGGTCCGAGGCATGGACATCACCGTGGTCACCACGGCGACCAATGACGACGAGGGCCGGGCCCTGCTTCGTCACCTCGGCTTCCCGTTCAAGGAGAACTGACCGTGGCGAAGAAGGCTCTGATCGCTAAGGCCGCCCGCAAGCCGAAGTTCGGTGTGCGCGCGTACACCCGCTGCCAGCGTTGCGGCCGGCCCCACTCCGTCTACCGCAAGTTCGGCCTCTGCCGCGTGTGCCTTCGTGAGATGGCTCACCGTGGCGAGCTGCCGGGCGTGACCAAGAGCTCCTGGTAGTCAGCCCGCCGGTCTCCCGCCACCGCGCTCAACAGCGCATCGGCGGGCGACAGGATGGAATTTCGGGCTGGCACCGGGCTCTCGGTAAGTAAATGGATGGCGGGCACCCGTGAAGAAGGCCCTTTCCGCTCGCGTAGAGTGGAAGGGTTGGGCGCCCGCCGTCCTGACCGCCCGCGGGCGAAGCCCGCTGATAGTCGCTTACTACGCCGTAGGTCCCCGCGCCGCACCCGTCCCGACATCGATCGGGGAGAGGGATGGCGCAGATAGGAAACCCCGGCGAGAGAGGCCGAAGGCCAATTCATGACCATGACTGATCCCATCGCAGACATGCTCACGCGTCTGCGAAACGCGAACTCGGCGTATCACGACACCGTCGCGATGCCGCACAGCAAGATCAAGTCGCACATCGCGGAAATCCTCCAGCAGGAGGGCTTCATCGTCGGCTGGAAGGTCGAGGACGCCGAGGTCGGCAAGAACCTCGTCCTCGAGCTGAAGTTCGGCCCCAACCGCGAGCGCTCGATCGCCGGCATCAAGCGGATTTCGAAGCCGGGTCTGCGGGTCTACGCAAAGTCCACCAACCTGCCGAAGGTCCTCGGCGGCCTGGGCGTGGCGATCATCTCCACGTCCCACGGTCTCCTGACCGGCCAGCAGGCGCAGAAGAAGGGCGTGGGTGGGGAAGTCCTCGCCTACGTCTGGTAGTCGGGAACGGAGGAATAGCAATGTCGCGCATCGGCAAGCTCCCCATCCCGGTTCCCGCCGGCGTGGACGTCACCATCGATGGCCGCACGGTCGCGGTGAAGGGCCCCAAGGGCTCCCTCTCGCACACCGTTGCCGCGCCGATCGAGGTCACCAAGGGCGAGGACGGCACCCTGGCGGTGCTGCGCCCGAACGACGAGCGTCAGAACAAGGCCCTTCACGGCCTGTCCCGCACGCTGGTGGCGAACATGATCACCGGTGTGACCACGGGATACACCAAGGCGCTCGAGATCAGCGGTGTCGGCTACCGCGTCCAGGCGAAGGGCTCCAACCTGGAGTTCTCGCTGGGCTACAGCCACCCGATCCTCGTTGAGGCCCCGGAGGGCATCACCTTCAAGGTCGAGTCCCCGACCAAGCTCAGCGTCGAGGGAATCGACAAGCAGAAGGTCGGCGAGGTCGCCGCCAACATCCGCAAGCTGCGGAAGCCGGACCCGTACAAGGCCAAGGGCGTCAAGTACGCGGGCGAGGTCATCCGCCGCAAGGTCGGAAAGGCTGGTAAGTAAGCCATGGCATACGGTGTGAAGATCGCGAAGGGTAAGGCCTACAAGGGCGCTGCCCTCAAGCGTCGCCACATCCGCGTCCGCAAGCGGATCTCCGGTACGCCGGAGCGTCCCCGCTTGGTCGTGACGCGTTCCAACCGCCACATGGTCGCTCAGGTCATCGACGACATCGCGGGCCACACGCTCGCGTCGGCGTCGTCCCTGGACGTGTCCATCCGTAGCGGCGAGGGTGACAAGAGCGCCCAGGCCAAGCAGGTCGGCGCGCTTGTCGCCGAGCGTGCCAAGGCTGCCGGCGTCGAGGCCGTCGTGTTCGACCGCGGTGGCAACCAGTACGCCGGGCGCATTGCCGCTCTGGCGGACGCCGCCCGCGAAGCCGGGCTGAAGTTCTAAGCCCCGGTTCCGGAGCTAGCGGACGTAACAGAGAGAGGTAAATCCAATGGCTGGACCCCAGCGCCGCGGAAGCGGTGCCGGTGGCGGCGAGCGGCGGGACCGGAAGGGTCGCGACGGTGGCGCTGCCGCCGAGAAGACCGCGTACGTTGAGCGCGTCGTCGCGATCAACCGTGTCGCCAAGGTTGTGAAGGGTGGTCGTCGCTTCAGCTTCACCGCGCTGGTCGTGGTGGGCGACGGTGACGGCACCGTGGGCGTCGGATACGGCAAGGCCAAGGAGGTGCCGGCCGCCATCGCCAAGGGTGTGGAGGAGGCCAAGAAGCACTTCTTCAAGGTCCCCCGGATCCAGGGCACCATCCCGCACCCGATCCAGGGCGAGAAGGCTGCGGGCGTTGTCCTGCTCAAGCCGGCTTCCCCCGGTACCGGTGTGATCGCCGGTGGCCCGGTGCGCGCCGTGCTGGAGTGCGCGGGCATTCACGACGTCCTCAGCAAGTCGCTCGGCTCGTCGAACCCGATCAACATCGTGCACGCCACGGTGACGGCTCTGCAGGGGCTTCAGCGCCCCGAGGAGATCGCCGCCCGCCGTGGCCTGCCGCTGGAGGACGTCGCCCCCGCCGCTCTGCTGCGGGCGCGTGCCGGGGTGGGTGCGTAATGACCCGCCTCAAGATCACGCAGACGAAGTCGTACATCGGCAGTAAGCAGAACCACCGCGACACGCTGCGTTCGCTCGGGCTGAAGCGCCTGAACGACGTGGTTGTCAAGGAGGACCGTCCCGAGATCCGCGGCATGGCCAACACCGTGCGGCACCTCGTCACGGTCGAGGAGGTCGACTGACATGGCGGAGCAGAAGCCGCTGAAGGTCCACAACCTCCGGCCCGCCCCGGGCGCCAAGACCGCCAAGACCCGTGTCGGTCGTGGTGAGGCGTCCAAGGGTAAGACCGCTGGTCGTGGCACCAAGGGCACCAAGGCCCGCTACCAGGTTCCGGAGCGCTTCGAGGGCGGGCAGATGCCCCTCCACATGCGTCTCCCGAAGCTCAAGGGCTTCAAGAACCCGTTCCGTACCGAGTACCAGGTGGTGAACCTGGACAAGCTGGCCGCGCTCTACCCGCAGGGTGGCGAGGTCACGGTGGCCGACCTGGTCGCCAAGGGTGCGGTTCGTAAGAACGAGCTCGTCAAGGTGCTCGGCACCGGCGAGATCTCCGTGGCGCTGCAGGTGACGGTGAACGCCGTCTCCGGCTCCGCCAAGGAGAAGATCACCGCCGCTGGCGGCGCTGTCACCGAGCTCGCCTGAGCTCGATGATTCAACCGGCCGGGGATGCCCTCAAAATGGGGCATCCCCGGTTGGTCGTTCCAAGGGGGGCACGTCCGCCGGTATGGTGGCGTGCACTGTTGCTGTAAACACCGGGGGCTCCGCCCCGGGCCGCGCGTGTACTCGCGCGGCCTTTGACCGATCTGTATTCGTCGATCCTCGAGACCGTCACCTCTCGCGCCGATACGCGGGGGTCGCAGGAGGCACCGTGCTCACCGCGTTCGCCCGGGCGTTCAAGACGCCCGACCTGCGCAAGAAGCTGCTGTTCACCCTTGGCATCATCGTGCTCTTCCGGCTCGGTGCGCACATTCCGATGCCGGGAATCAGCTATCCGGCCGTCAACTACTGCATGAAGCAGGCCGAGGGCAGCCAAGGGTTGTTCGGCCTGGTCAACATGTTCAGCGGTGGCGCGCTGCTGCAGCTCACGATCTTCGCGCTCGGGATCATGCCGTACATCACGGCGAGCATCATCCTGCAACTGCTGACCGTGGTCATTCCACGGCTGGAGGCCCTCAAGAAGGAGGGTCAGTCCGGCCAAGCCAAGATCACCCAGTACACCCGGTATCTGACCGTGGCGCTCGCGGTCCTGCAGGGCACCGGCCTGGTGGCCACCGCCCGCAGCGGCTCGCTCTTCCCGCGCTGCGACCAGGCCAGCCAGATCATCCCCGACACGTCGATCTTCTCGACCATCACGATGGTCATCACGTTGACCGCGGGCACCGCGCTGATCATGTGGCTCGGCGAGCTGGTCACCGACCGCGGTATCGGCAACGGAATGTCGATCCTGATGTTCGTCTCGATCGCCGCCGGCTTCCCCGGCGCGCTCTGGGCGATCAAGAAGCAGGGCAAGATCGTGGACGGCTGGGTCGAATTCGGCGTCGTCATTCTGGTCGGCCTCGCGATGGTCGGCCTGGTGGTCTTCGTCGAGCAGGCGCAGCGACGCATTCCGGTGCAGTACGCGAAGCGCATGATCGGCCGCAGGTCCTACGGCGGTACGTCCACGTACATCCCATTGAAGGTGAACCAGGCCGGTGTGATTCCGGTCATCTTCGCGTCGTCGCTGCTCTATATCCCGGCTCTGATCGTCCAGTTCAGCAACTCGAAAGCGGGCTGGGCGACCTGGATCAACACCCACCTGGTCAAGGGTGACCACCCGTATTACATGATCACGTACTTCCTCCTGATCGTTTTCTTCGCGTTCTTCTACGTGGCGATCTCGTTCAACCCCGAGGAAGTCGCGGACAACATGAAGAAGTATGGTGGCTTCATCCCGGGCATCCGGGCTGGTCGACCTACTGCTGAGTACCTGAGCTACGTGCTCAATCGGATCACCTGGCCGGGGTCGCTGTACCTGGGCTTGATCGCACTTGTTCCGACGACGGCGTTGGCAGGTTTCGGCGCGAACCAGAACTTCCCGTTCGGCGGGACGAGCATCCTGATCATCGTGGGTGTGGGTCTGGAGACCGTTAAGCAGATCGAGAGCCAGCTTCAGCAGCGTAACTACGAAGGGTTCCTCCGCTGATGCGAATCGTCCTCGTCGGGCCGCCTGGTGCGGGCAAGGGTACGCAGGCCGCGTACCTGGCCAAGAACCTTTCGATCCCGCACATCTCCACGGGCGACCTTTTCCGCGCGAACATCAGCCAGGGGACTCCCCTGGGCAAGCAGGCGCAGGAGTACATGAAGGCCGGCCGGCTGGTGCCGGACGAGGTGACCATCGGAATGGCGAAGGACAGGCTCGAGCAGCCTGACGCCGCCGAGGGCTTTCTGCTGGACGGGTTCCCCCGCAATCTCAACCAGGCCAAGGTGCTGGACGAGATCTTGGACGAGAAGGGCATCGCGCTCGACGGCGTGCTGGACCTGGAGGTCCCGGAGGACGAGGTCGTCAAGCGCATCGCGGGCCGCCGGGTCTGCCGTAACGAGAGCAGCCATGTCTTCCATGTGACCTACAGCCCGCCGAAGACCGAAGGCGTGTGCGATGTCTGCGGTGGCGAGCTGTACCAGCGGGACGACGACAGCGAGGACACGGTCCGCAAGCGACTCGAGGTCTACCACCGCGAGACCGAGCCGGTCATCGACTACTACAAGGCCCAGGGCCTGGTCGTGACGATCTCGGCGCTCGGCAAGGTCACCGAGGTCACTCAGCGGGCGATGGAAGCGCTGCGGCTGAAGACCGGCTGACCGCAGGAGAACGCAAGAGGGTACGGAACGGCCGCGGTGTCCGCACGGACACCGCGGCCTTCTGCCGTATTGGACCGGTTACGGTAAAGACGGCAACCAACAATTGAGCAACCACGGCGAAGAGCAACCACCCCGCGAGAGCGGCGGCGGTTTAGCCGCAAGAGGAGTAGGCGACCCATGGTGGAGATCAAGACCCCGGAGCAGATCGCGAAGATGCGTGAGGCGGGGCTGGTCGTTGCGAAGATCCACGCCGCTTGCCGGGAGGCCGCCGTTCCGGGTGCCACCACGAAGGACCTGGACGATGTGGCCCGTAAGGTTCTCGCCGAGCACGGCGCCAAGTCGAACTTCCTCGGCTACGGCGGCTTCCCCGCCACCATCTGCACCTCGGTGAACGAGGTCGTGGTCCACGGCATCCCGGACACCGCGACCGTGCTGAAGGACGGCGACATCATCTCGATCGACGCCGGCGCCATCATCGACGGCTGGCACGGCGACGCGGCCTTCACCGCCTTCGTGGGGACCGGCCACGCCCCGGAGCTGCATGAGCTCAGCCGGGTGACCGAGGAGTCCATGTGGGCCGGTATCGCAGCGGTCCGGCAGGGCAACCGGCTGGTGGACATCTCCAAGGCGATCGAGGGCTACATCCGCCGCCAGCCGCGCCCGGCCACCGGAAAGTACGGGATCGTCGAGGACTACGGCGGCCATGGCATCGGCTCGCAGATGCACATGGACCCGCATCTGCTGAACTACGTGGACCGCAAGCGCGGCCGCGGGCCACGGCTGGTGTCCGGCTTCTGCATCGCGATCGAGCCGATGGTGAGCCTCGGTACCGCGCGTACGCATGTCCTCGAGGACGAGTGGACCGTCAAGACCGACGACGGGACCTGGAGCAGCCACTGGGAGCACTCGGTCGCGCTGACCGAGGAGGGCCCGCTGGTTCTGACGGCCGTGGACGGCGGCAAGGCGAAGCTCGCCGAGCTGGGCGTCACGGCGGCCCCCGACCCCTCCGCTGGGTCCTGAGGGCCGGGGAGCCCCCAAGGCTTAATGATCTTGCCGTGTGGGCAGTGCTCCCTGGTAGTGGACCCTCAGGGGTCGATTCGTCTTTCCGGATGCGCTGACGTAGACTGATGCGTCGGCTCTCGTGCATCCGTGTGTCCGCATGCCTGTAGCGAGAGCTGATCAAGGTAGCCGATTCGAAGGGCGAAGCGTGGCCAAGAAGCAAGGTGCCATCGAAATCGAGGGCACCGTGATCGAGTCCCTGCCGAACGCAATGTTCAAGGTGGAGCTCCAGAACGGTCACAAGGTCCTCGCGCATATCAGCGGCAAGATGCGGATGCACTACATCCGAATTCTTCCCGATGACAGGGTTGTGGTGGAGCTGTCTCCGTACGACCTGACGCGCGGACGGATCGTCTACCGCTACAAGTAGATCTTGCCGCGCCCCTCCCGTGGGGTGATGGCACTGACCCGGAGAACCTCAATCCCATGAAGGTCAAGCCGAGCGTCAAGAAGATCTGCGACAAGTGCAAGGTGATCCGCCGTCACGGCCGGGTCATGGTCATCTGCGACAACCTGCGCCACAAGCAGCGCCAGGGCTGACGCACGACCTGCACCTCGCAGTTTCTTCGCGCGACGCAAGCGAAATGTGCATACGCAGTCACCCGATCCCCCCAGTGGGGACGACACCCCCGGTCGGAGGCCGGGGACCCGGAACTGTCCCGTACTCCGTACGGTCAGCCGGGAGTGGTGCTGTGGAAGACCTCCGCATAGCCATCAGGAGCCACATCACATGGCACGCCTCTCAGGCGTTGACCTTCCGCGCGAAAAGCGCGTGGAGGTTGCCCTCACCTACGTCTTCGGTATCGGTCGCACCCGTGCCCAGGAGACCCTGAAGAACGTTGGTGTGAACCCCGACACTCGCGTTCGCGACCTGGCCGAAGAGGACCTGGTCAAGATCCGCGACTACGTGGACGCCAACTACAAGACCGAAGGTGACCTCCGCCGTGAGGTCCAGGCCGACATCCGCCGCAAGGTCGAGATCGGCTGCTACCAGGGTCTGCGCCACCGCCGTGGCCTGCCGGTCCACGGTCAGCGCACGCACACCAACGCTCGCACCCGCAAGGGCCCGCGTCGCGCCATCGCCGGTAAGAAGAAGCCGGGCAAGAAGTAGTCCTCACCGGACGCTGCCAAGCGGTCCGAGCTGTAGGACCGACCACCTCCACGGGAGAAGATTCACAGGATGCCTCCGAAGAGCCGTACGGCCGGCGCCAAGAAGGTGCGCCGCAAGGAGAAGAAGAACGTCGCCCACGGGCACGCTCACATCAAGAGCACGTTCAACAACACGATCGTCTCGATCACCGACCCGACCGGGAATGTGATCTCTTGGGCCTCTGCCGGCCACGTCGGCTTCAAGGGCTCGCGCAAGTCGACACCCTTCGCCGCGCAGATGGCCGCCGAGTCGGCCGCCCGCCGCGCGCAGGAGCACGGCATGCGCAAGGTCGACGTCTTCGTCAAGGGTCCCGGCTCCGGCCGTGAGACCGCGATCCGCTCCCTCCAGGCCACCGGCCTCGAGGTGGGTTCGATCCAGGACGTCACCCCCACCCCGCACAACGGATGCCGCCCGCCCAAGCGCCGCCGCGTCTGATCATCTGAAGTAGGAGACAAGACAACAATGGCGCGTTACACCGGGGCCGACTGCAAGCGTTGCCGTCGGGAGAAGCAGAAGCTCTTCCTCAAGGGGAGCAAGTGCGAGAGCGCAAAGTGCCCGATCGAGATCCGTCCTTACCCCCCGGGTGAGCACGGTCGCGGGCGCACCAAGGACAGCGAGTACCTGCTGCAGAAGCGTGAGAAGCAGAAGGCCGCTCGTATCTACGGAGTCCTTGAGAAGCAGTTCCGTGGCTACTTCGAGGAGGCGAACAGGAAGTCCGGCAAGACCGGTGAGAACCTGCTTCGTATCCTCGAGACCCGCCTTGACAACGTGGTCTACCGGGCCGGCTTCGCCAAGTCCCGCGACCACGCCCGTCAGCTGGTCAAGCACGGCCACATCAATGTGAACGGCCGCAAGACCGACATCCCGTCGGCCCGCGTCGCCGCGAACGACATCATCGAGGTCCGCCAGTCCTCGCTCGAGCTGACGCCGTTCGTGGTCGCTCGTGCCGAGGCCGGCGAGCGCACCGTCCCGGCATGGCTCGAGTCCATTCCATCGAAGATGCGTGTCCTCGTGCACTCGCTGCCCGAGCGCCAGGTGATCGACACCCAGGTGCAGGAGCAGCTGATCGTCGAGCTCTACTCCAAGTAGCAGCCGCAGACGATACGGGCGGTACGGAGCCGGCCCCCGCTTTCGGCGGGGGGACCCCCAGCCCGTGCCGCCCGTACACTTGCAGTACCCATCCGGGCTGCCGCCCGGTAGCCGACGGCGTCAAATAGCGGGCGCCGAAGACTGGAGGCAATTCCATGCTGATCGCTCAGCGTCCCTCGCTGACCGAAGAGGTCGTCGACGAGTTCCGCTCCCGGTTCGTGATCGAGCCGCTGGAGCCGGGCTTCGGCTACACCCTCGGCAACTCCCTGCGGCGTACGCTCCTCTCCTCGATCCCCGGCGCTGCTGTCACCAGCATCCGGATCGACGGCGTCCTGCACGAGTTCACCACCGTGCCGGGCGTCAAGGACGACGTCACCGACCTGATCCTCAACATCAAGCAGCTGGTCGTCTCCTCGGAGCACGACGAGCCGGTCGTGATGTACCTGCGCAAGCAGGGCCCCGGCCTGGTCACCGCTGCTGACATCGCCCCGCCGGCCGGTGTCGAGGTGCACAACCCCGACCTGGTGCTCGCCACCCTGAACGGCAAGGGCAAGCTGGAGATGGAGCTGACCGTCGAGCGCGGTCGCGGCTACGTCTCCGCCGTGCAGAACAAGCAGCTGGGCCAGGAGATCGGCCGTATCCCGGTCGACTCCATCTACAGCCCGGTGCTCAAGGTCACCTACAAGGTCGAGGCGACCCGTGTCGAGCAGCGCACCGACTTCGACAAGCTGATCGTCGACGTCGAGACCAAGCAGGCCATGCGGCCGCGTGACGCCATGGCGTCGGCCGGTAAGACCTTGGTCGAGCTGTTCGGCCTGGCCCGCGAGCTCAACATCGACGCCGAGGGCATCGACATGGGCCCGTCCCCCACGGACGCCGCCCTGGCCGCCGATCTCGCGCTGCCGATCGAGGAGCTCGAGCTCACGGTCCGTTCGTACAACTGCCTCAAGCGCGAGGGCATCCACTCCGTGGGTGAGCTCGTGGCCCGTTCCGAGGCGGACCTGCTCGACATCCGCAACTTCGGTGCGAAGTCGATCGACGAGGTCAAGGCGAAGCTGGCCGGCATGGGCCTGGCCCTCAAGGACAGCCCGCCCGGATTCGACCCGACGGCCGCTGCCGACGCCTTCGGCGCCGACGACGACGCGGACGCCGGTTTCGTGGAGACCGAGCAGTACTGAGACGCCTGCGGCGCGTCAGCCGGGTTCTTGCGTCGCCGGGAACCCGGCTGCCGCTCCGTCGCGGCTGAGGCTCTGGCTTGAAACAGAGATACTTCCGGCGGGCGATCGCTCGTCGGTAACTGACACCGGTACCTGATACGGCCGGTGCAGACATGGAGGAGAAACACCATGCCGAAGCCCGCCAAGGGCGCCCGTATGGGCGGCAGCGCTGCGCACGAGCGGCTCATGCTGGCGAACCTCGCCACCGCGCTGTTCGAGCACGGCCGCATCACGACCACCGAGGCCAAGGCTCGTCGCCTGCGTCCGGTGGCCGAGCGTCTGATCACCAAGGCGAAGAAGGGTGACCTTCACAACCGCCGTCTGGTGCTCCAGACCGTCCGCGACAAGGGTGTCGTCCACACCCTGTTCACGGAGATCGGCCCGCGCTACGAGAACCGCCCGGGTGGCTACACCCGGATCACCAAGATCGGCAACCGTCGTGGCGACAACGCCCCGATGGCGGTCATCGAGCTGGTCGAGGCCCTGACCGTGCAGCAGACCGCGGTTGGTGAGGCCGAGGCCGCCACCAAGCGCACTGCCAAGGACGCTGCCGGTGACCAGGCTGCTGCGGACCTCAAGAAGGACGCTCCTCGCGAGAGCGAGGGTGAGTCGGACGAGGCCACTGAGGCCCCGGCCGCCGAGGCCCCGGCCGAGGAGTCCAAGGACGCCTGACGCTCCTCCCCGCGCGAGCGGGGGCGAGCCGGACGCCTGACGCTCTGCTGAGCGTGGTCATGGAACGGGCCCGCACCCAGTTTTCTGGGGGCGGGCCCGTTCCGCTTGCCGCCCGCTCAGAAGGATCTGCTCGAAAGGACCTTTTGGTGAGTTCGGTGAGTACTGCCTCTTCCGGGGGGACAACCCCCGGTCACCCCGAGGTGGGGCCCGGCTTCGTACGGGTACGGCTGGACGTCTCGTACGACGGGAAGGACTTCTCCGGCTGGGCACGGCAGCGGGAGCGGCGGACGGTCCAGGGTGAGCTGGAGAGCGCGCTCGGGACGGTGCTGCGGCTGCCCGAGCCGCCGCAGCTGACGGTGGCGGGCCGTACGGACGCGGGCGTGCACGCCCGGGGGCAGGTCGCGCACGTCGACCTTCGCGAGGAGGTGTGGGCCGAGCACGCCGACAAGCTGCTGCGGCGCCTCGCGGGGCGGCTGCCGCACGATGTGCGGGTGTGGAGTGTCTCCGAGGCCCCGGAGGGCTTCGACGCGCGCTTCTCCGCGATCTGGCGGCGCTACGCGTACCGGGTGGGGGACCGGCGTGGCGGGGTCGATCCGCTGCGGCGCGGCCATGTGCTGTGGCACGACTGGCCGTTGGACGTCGAGTTGATGAACGAGGCGGCGCGGAAGCTGCTCGGCGAGCACGACTTCGCGGCGTACTGCAAGAAGCGTGAGGGCGCGACGACGATCCGTACCCTGCTGGATCTGCGGTGGGAGCGCGCGGAGGACGGCCTCGCGGTGGCGACGGTGCGGGCGGATGCCTTCTGCCACAACATGGTGCGGGCGCTGGTCGGTTCACTGCTCCTGGTCGGCGACGGCCACCGCCCGGTGGACTTCCCGGCCGAGGTCCTGGCGGGCCGGGTCCGTCACTCGGCGGTCAACGTCGTACGGCCGCACGGGCTGACTCTGGAGGAGGTCGGCTACCCGCCGGACGACCAGCTGGCTGCCCGCAACCTGGCGGCCCGTAACAAGCGGTCGCTGCCGGGGACGGATCCGGGCCACGGCGCCGGCTGCTGCTGAGCGGACTGCTCGGGGGCGGTAGGGCCGGGCAGACGTGCACCCGCTGTCAGGAGGCGGACAGGGGGAGTCGGAGCAGCGGGGCAGGAATGGCGGCGGCTCGGCGCCAGGGAGGCATGCCTCGGCGCCGAGCCGCTGTTGTGGCCTTGGGCGGGGCGGTGAACCGTGCCCTCGCCCGGCCCGGCGTCAGCCCGCCTGGGCCGAGGCCGCTGCCGCGGCCTGGTCCTCGCCGCGGTCGACGATCCGCGCGAAGGTGTAGTCCGCAACGTCCTTGCCCGCCTGGCGGGCCTTGGTGTCGGAGGCCGGGACCGCCTTGCCCGACGAGTAGCCGGAGACGGTGAAGTAGGCGTAGCGGCCGACGGAGTTGGCGGTCAGCCGGCAGGCCGTCGCGCGGCAGAAGGACGGTACGCCGCCGCCCGCGAGCGACTGGACGTTGCCGGACGCCTGCGTCTTGGCCTTGGACGCCTGGGCCTCGGTGTCGAAGAGGGCGACGCCCACCGTGACAGCCACTCCGGCCTTCTCGTACGTGGCGCGGATCATCTGGGTGCACTTGTTGCCGGTGAGCGCCGGCGCGAGGCGGCTGGAGACCACGGCGGCACAGCTGTTGGTGGCGTCGGTGGCGCTCTTCTTGTACGAGCCGGCGCCGGTCGACATGGTGGCGGACGGGAACAGGGTGCGCGCGTTCAGCGGCGCGGTGTCCTTCGCCTTGCTGGAGATGAAGTCGCGCGGGTCCGGCGGTGGCGGTACCGAGACGTCCGAGAACGTGGGCTCGGGCTCCTTCGGTTCGCCGGGCAGGGTCTCCGGCGACGGGAGCCCCTGTGGCTTGTCGTTGCCGCCGCTGCCGGAACTGACCACGGCCGTCGCGACGATGGCGGCCACGGCCGCTGTCGCCAGCGCACCACCACCGATCATCATCAACCGGCGGCGGCGCATACGGGCTGCCGTGTGGTCCGCCATCGCGCCCCAGTCCGGCGTCGACTGGTTCGATCCCCCGGGGCCGAGTGGCCCCTCTTGCCCAAAGCTCATGGCGGGCATCTTAAACCGGTTGGAGCCCCGCGCGTTGAGCGGTGACAATCCATGACCATGGGACATCTCGAGGCGGCGCATGTGGAGTACTACCTTCCGGATGGAAGGGTGCTGCTCGCAGACGTCTCCTTCCGCGTGGGGGAGGGCGCGGCGGCGGCTCTGGTGGGGGCGAACGGCGCGGGCAAGACGACGCTGCTGCGGCTGCTTTCGGGGGAGTTGCAGCCGCACGGCGGTTCGGTGACCGTCACCGGGGGACTCGGTGTGATGCCGCAGTTCGTGGGGTCGGTACGGGACGAGCGGACCGTACGGGACCTGCTGGTCTCCGTCGCGCAGCCGCCGATCCGGCAGGCCGCGCGGGCCGTTGACGCCGCCGAACTCGCGATCATGGAGGGGGACGACGAGGCGGCGCAGATGAGTTATGCGCAGGCCCTCAGCGACTGGGCGGAGGTCCGCGGCTACGAGGCCGAGACGGTCTGGGACATGTGCACCACGGCCGCGCTCGGCGTCCCGTACGAGAAGGCCCAGTGGCGGGAGGTGCGGACTCTCTCCGGGGGTGAGCAGAAGCGGCTGGTGCTGGAGGCGCTGCTGCGCGGGCCGGACGAACTGCTGTTGCTGGACGAACCGGACAACTATCTCGATGTGCCGGGGAAGCGGTGGCTGGAGGACCAGCTGCGGGAGACGAAGAAGACGGTTCTCTTCGTCTCCCACGACCGGGAGCTGCTGGCACGGTCCGCGGAGAAGATCGTCAGCGTCGAGCCGGGGCCGGCCGGCAGCGATGTGTGGGTGCACGGCGGCGGCTTCGGTACGTACCACGAGGCGCGCAAGGAGCGGTTCGCGCGCTTCGAGGAGCTGCGGCGGCGCTGGGACGAGGAGCACGCCCGGCTCAAGGCGCTGGTGCACCGGCTGCGCCAGCAGGCGGCGATCAGCCCCGACATGGCGTCCCGCTACCGTGCGATGCAGACGCGGTTCAAGAAGTTCGAGGAGGCGGGGCCGCCGCCGGAGCCGCCGCGCGAGCAGGACATCCGGATGCGGCTGCGCGGCGGGCGTACCGGCGTACGGGCCGTGACCTGCGAGAGCCTGGAGCTGACCGGGCTGATGACCCCCTTCGACCTGGAGATCTTCTACGGCGAGCGGGTCGCGGTCCTCGGGTCGAACGGTTCCGGCAAGTCGCACTTCCTGCGGCTGCTGGCGGGGGACACCGTCCGGCACACGGGCGCGTGGAAGCTGGGCGCGCGGGTCGTGCCCGGTCACTTCGCGCAGACGCATGCGCACCCCGAGCTGGAGGGCCGCACGCTGGTCGACATCCTGTGGAGTGAGCACGCCAGGGACCGGGGCGGCGCGATGAGCGTGCTGCGCCGCTACGAGCTGGAGCGGCAGGGCGATCAGCCGTTCCAGAAGCTCTCCGGCGGCCAGCAGGCGCGCTTCCAGATCCTGCTGCTGGAGCTGGCGGGGACGACCGCTCTGCTGCTGGACGAGCCGACGGACAATCTGGACCTGGAGAGCGCGGAGGCGCTGCAGGAGGGGCTGGAGGCGTACGAGGGTACGGTGCTGGCGGTGACGCACGACCGCTGGTTCGCCCGGTCCTTCGACCGCTTCCTGGTCTTCGGTGCGGACGGTGTGGTGCGGGAGGTCCCGGAGCCGGTGTGGGACGAGGGACGCGTGGTGCGGGCGCGATGATCCGTACTCGGGTTCGGGGGGCGTTTTGACCCGTACGGGGACCGGCCGGTATTCTGCAGGTTCGTTATGCGTATTGGCTCGCTCGTTCTCACGTGAGAGGCCGTTACGCCGGTCCGCCGGGCCGATGACCAGCGGTAGGCATTCGGGTTGCGTCCCCGCGTGCCGCCAAGGCTGTCGTGATCGTCCGGGTGGCCTTGTAAAGGACCCGTCCCCCTCAGCCCTAGCGGGCTTGGGGAGACCCCATCACTGAAGAAGCGAAGGCTACGACCGTGCGTACGTACAGCCCCAAGCCCGGCGACGTGACGCGTCAGTGGCACGTCATCGATGCCACCGATGTTGTTCTGGGCCGCCTGGCCTCTCAGGCCGCTACCCTCCTGCGGGGTAAGCACAAGCCGGTGTACGCGCCGCACGTTGACGCTGGTGACTTCGTCATCATCATCAACGCCGACAAGGTGCACCTCTCCGGCAACAAGCGGACCCAGAAGCTCGCCTACCGCCACTCCGGCTACCCGGGTGGTCTGCGGTCCGTCCGCTATGACGAGCTGCTGGAGAAGAACCCGGAGAAGGCCGTCGAGAAGGCCATCAAGGGGATGATCCCCAAGAACACCCTGGGCCGTCAGGTGCTCTCGAAGCTCAAGGTCTACTCCGGCCCTGAGCACCCGCACGCTGCGCAGCAGCCGGTCCCGTTCGAGATCACCCAGGTCGCGCAGTAGTCCCGGCCACCCCCTAAGACTGAACAGAATCTGAGGAGAATCGTGGCCGAGACCACTGCAGAAACCCCGATCGAAGAGGTCGAGGAGTACACCAGCGAGAGCACCGACACGGAGTACACGTCCGAGTCGCTCGCGTCCCGTTTCGGCGAGCCCCAGCCGGCCGCCGGCCTCGGGCGTCGCAAGAACGCCATTGCCCGCGTGCGCATCGTGCCGGGCAGCGGCAAGTGGAAGATCAACGGTCGTACCCTTGAGGACTACTTCCCCAACAAGGTGCACCAGCAGGAAGTCAACGAGCCCTTCAAGGTGCTCGAGCTGGACGACCGCTACGACATCGTCGCCCGTATCTCGGGTGGCGGCGTCTCCGGTCAGGCCGGTGCGCTGCGCCTGGGCGTTGCCCGTGCGCTGAACGAGGCGGACGCGGACAACAACCGCGGCGCGCTGAAGAAGGCCGGTTTCCTGAGCCGCGACGACCGTGCGGTCGAGCGCAAGAAGGCCGGTCTCAAGAAGGCCCGTAAGGCACCGCAGTACAGCAAGCGCTGATTGTTCGTTTGCGAACAACCGCCCCGGCGGCACATCTTTTGTGCTGCCGGGGCGTTCGTCTATGGCCGTCCAGGAGCGTATACAGAGAGAGCGCTCATGGGCCGGCGGTTTCGAAGCAACTCGGAGGACACCAGTGGGACAACTCTTCGGCACGGACGGTGTGCGCGGTGTCGCCAATGCGGATCTGACGGCGGAGCTCGCGCTCGGTCTGTCGGTCGCGGCGGCACATGTGCTTGCCGAGGCGGGCACGTTCGAAGGCCATCGGCCGACGGCGGTGGTGGGGCGTGATCCGCGTGCATCCGGAGAGTTCCTGGAGGCCGCTGTCGTGGCGGGCCTCGCGAGCGCGGGCGTGGACGTCCTGCGCGTCGGTGTGCTGCCCACCCCCGCGGTGGCGTATCTCACCGGTGCGCTGGGCGCCGACCTCGGCGTGATGCTCTCCGCGAGCCACAACCCGATGCCGGACAACGGTGTCAAGTTCTTCGCGCGCGGTGGGCACAAGCTCGCGGACGAGCTGGAGGACCGGATCGAGGCCGTTTACGGGGCACACGCCTCGGGCGAGCCGTGGAACCGGCCGACGGGCGCGGGCGTGGGGCGCGTACGGACCTACGACGAGGGCTTCGACAACTACGTCGCCCATCTGATCGGCGTCCTGCCGAACCGGCTCGACGGCCTGAAGGTCGTCCTCGACGAGGCGCACGGCGCGGCGTCCCGGGTCTCGCCGGAGGCGTTCGCCCGAGCAGGTGCCGAGGTCATCACCATCGGTGCGGACCCGGACGGTCTCAACATCAACGACGGCTGCGGCTCCACGCACCTGGGCCTGCTCAAGGCCGCGGTCGTCGAGCACGGCGCGGACCTGGGCGTGGCGCACGACGGCGACGCGGACCGCTGCCTGGCGGTGGACGCCGCGGGCAACGAGGTCGACGGTGACCAGATCCTGGCCGTACTCGCGCTGGCGATGCGCGATGCCGACGGGCTGCGGAAGAACACCGTGGTCGGCACGGTCATGTCGAACCTGGGTTTCAAGCTGGCCATGGAGCGCGAGGGCATCGAGCTGGTGGAGACGGCGGTCGGCGACCGGTACGTGCTGGAGTCGATGAAGAGCGAAGGCTACGCGCTGGGCGGCGAGCAGTCCGGGCACGTGATCATCCTTGATCATGCGACGACCGGTGACGGCACCCTGACCGGGCTGATGCTGGCGGCGCGGATGGCGGCCACCGGCCGCGGCCTCGCGGAGCTGGCGGCCGTCATGGAGCGGCTGCCGCAGGTACTGGTCAACGTGCCGGACGTGGACAAGTCGCGGGTCGGGACGTCTGAGGAGCTTGCGGCAGCCGTGGCCGACGCGGAGCGCGAGCTGGGCTCCACGGGGCGCGTGCTGCTGCGGTCGTCCGGTACGGAGCCGCTGGTACGGGTGATGGTCGAGGCCGCTGACATCGACCAGGCGCGGTCGGTGGCGGCTCGGCTGGCCGACGCCGTGAAGTCCGCGCTGGGTTAGGTCTCTCGGCGCGGGGCGCGGGGCGCGGGGCGCGGGGCGCGGGGCGCGGGGCAGGGGTACGGGAGCACGGGAGCCATGCGGCTCTCAGGCCTCGGCTCTTCGTGCCCCCGTGCTGCGTACTCGGTTCTCCGTGGACGGTGCTCCATCCGCGCTCAGAACGCGGTTTTCAGCTCTTCGCCGGCTTCGGCCGGGCCGCGCGCTCGCGCTGCCTCGCCCAGAGGAACTTCTGGGTGAGCAGCGTGACCGTGCCGGCGGCGACGATCCCGGCGAGATTGAGCAGGAGCTGCTCAATGGAGCCCCAGGTCTGTTCGAAGTCGCCGTAGGCGAGTGCCACGGCGGCATTGGCGGCCGCGGGAACGGTCGTCACCGAGATCGCCACGCCGACGAGGGCACCGGACTTGGCAGAGGTCAGGGAGAGCGTCCCGGCCACGCCGGCGAGCAGCGCGACCACGAAGGAGAACGGGTCCGGCTGCCAGATGAACTCGGTGTTCGGGCGGTCCGCTGCCAGCCGGGCCTCGCTGAACTGCCCGAAGCCGTCCATCATCAGGCTGAAGCCGGTGGTCAGCGCTATGGCCACGGCGAAGCCGATGAGCAGCGCGATCAGCGACCGCGCGGCCAGCCGGGGCGCCCGCTGCACCAGGGCCGTACAGATGCCCGCGAGCGGGCCGAACTCCGGGCCGACGGCCATGGCGCCCACGATGAGGATCGCGTTGTCGAGCACCACACCACAGGCGGCGATCATCGTCGCGACGGCGAGAAACGCCACATAGGTGACCGAGAGTGTGGACTCCTCGTGGGTGACCTCCGTGAGGTGCTCCCACAGCACGGCGTCGGCTCCCTCGCCGGGGGCTTCCTTCTCCGCCTGGTCGGCCCGCTTCGACAGCGTCATGGCGATGTCCTCGACGGCGACGCTGCCGTCCTCCTCGAGGCCGAGTCCTCTCAGTTCGCTCAGCAGCTCGTCGGCGGCCTCACGTGCCACGTCGCACATCACGACGTCTCCTGCGGGGTCGCGGGCGGCCCCGGGCAGCACCGCGAGGTGCGCGGTTCCGACCGTCCTCTCCAGGAGCGACACGACCTGGCCGGTGCGATCCGCCGGGGTGATCATCCGCAGATGCAGCATGGGTGCACGTTAGCGGTTCGCTAAAGCTTGCGAAGACTGAGCCGCTGGACCTTGTGATCGGGCCCCTTGCGGAGCACGAGCGTGGCGCGTCCGCGGGTGGGTGCGACGTTCTGGTCGAGGTTCGGCCGGTTGATCGTGCGCCACATCAGCCGGGCGTAGTCCAGCGCCTCGTCCTCGGAGACCTGGGTGTACTTCCGGAAGTACGAGGACGGGTTCTGGAAGGCCGTACGGCGCAGCTTGCGGAAACGGTCGAGGTACCAGTGCTCGATGTCTTCTGCGCGGGCGTCGACGTAAACACTGAAGTCGAAGAAATCGGCGAGGCCGAGGCGGGTGCGGCCGTCCTTGCCCGGCAGGGCGGGCTGGAGGACGTTGAGGCCCTCGACGATGAGGATGTCCGGGCGGCGTACGGTGAGCCGCTCGCCGGGCACGATGTCGTAGACCAGGTGCGAGTAGACGGGCGCCGTCACCTCGTCCTTGCCGGACTTCACATCGGCGACGAATCGGGTCAGGGCGCGGCGGTCGAAGGACTCGGGGAAGCCCTTGCGGGACATCAGGCCGCGGCGGTGCAACTCGGCGTTGGGCAGCAGGAAGCCGTCCGTGGTGACCAGCTCCACGCGCGGGTGCTCCGGCCAGCGGGCCAGCAGCGCCTGGAGGAGACGGGCCGTTGTCGATTTACCGACCGCGACGCTGCCTGCCACGCCTATGACGAAGGGCGTGCCGGGCTGGGAGCCGTGGCCGTTGCCCGCGTCGCCCAGGAAGGTGTTCAGCGCGCCCCGCAGATTGCCCGTCGCGGCCACGTAGAGATTGAGCAGCCGGGACAGCGGCAGATAGACGTCCCGCACCTCGTCGAGGTCGATGACATCGCCGAGCCCGCGCAGCCGCTCCACCTCCTCGGCGGTCAGTGGCAGCGGCGTCCGTTCCCGCAGGGCACTCCACTCGGCGCGAGTGAGATCCACGTACGGGCTCGTCTCGGCCCGTCGCTGGGCGCTGCGCACTGGGGAGGTGATCACAGGCTCAATTGTGTTCTCTCCCCGGGCGGAGCGGGGCGTGGCGTCGCTCACGCCCGGCGGTGACTTCTACGGCCGGGTCACGGGCCGGGCTCGCGGCTGAGCGGAATGTCAGTGGCGTGCGTCACAGTTGTCGGAAGGCATGGGCGGCAATGGCGGACGTAGCGAATCCAAGGGGATTTCCATGACATATGCGATCCAGGCGGAAGGCTTGGTCAAACGGTTCAAGGAGACCCGGGCGCTGGCCGGAGTGGATCTGGCCGCCCGCACCGGCACAGTGCTGGGCCTGCTGGGCCCGAACGGCGCGGGGAAGACGACCGCGGTCCGGATCTTCGCCACGCTGATCCGGCCCGACGGCGGCCGCGCGATGGTCGCCGGGCGCGACGTCGTGCGGGATGCGGGCCTGGTCCGCTCCGTCATCGGGCTGACCGGGCAGTACGCGGCGGTCGACGAGAACCTCACCGGCACCGAGAACCTGCTGATGATCGGCCGGCTGCTCGGGATATCGAGGGCCGAGGCGAAGTCGCGCTCCAGGGAACTCCTCGATCGGTTTCAGCTGAGCGATGCCGCCGGACGGGCGACGAAGACCTACTCCGGGGGCATGCGCCGGCGCCTGGATCTGGCGGCGAGCCTGGTCGGCAAGCCGCAGATCCTCTTCCTCGACGAGCCGACCACCGGTCTCGACCCGCAGAGCCGGGGCGAGCTGTGGGACATGCTGCGAGGACTCGTCGCCGAGGGGGTGACAGCGCTGCTGACCACCCAGTATCTGAACGAGGCGGATCAGCTCGCCGACGACATCGTGGTGATCGACAAGGGCCGGGTGATCGCCAATGGCACGCCTGACGAGCTGAAGTCGACGGTGGGCGGCCAGGTGCTCCAGCTGCGGCCGGTGCACCCGGCGGACCTGGCCAAGGCGCATGCACTGATCACGGAGACGGCGGGCCCGAACACTCAGATCGAGGGTGAGTTGATCACCGCTCCGGTGAACGACCCCGCTCTGATGCCCGCAGTCGTACGGCGGCTGGACCAGGCGGGCATCGCGGTGCGGGAGCTGGCGCTGCGCCGCTCCTCGCTCGATGAGGTGTTCCTCGCCCTGACCGGTCACCGGACGGAGCCGGAGAGCAAGTCCGGGGAGGCCACCGAGCCGGACGAGGACGAGTTCGAGAAGGTGGGGAGTTCGGCATGACTGCCACGACGATCACGGCCCCGCTGGGCAAGAGCGGCCGGGTGCGCCCCGGTGCGGCGATGCAGCAGACCGCCACCATGGCGTGGCGGAGCCTCGTGTCCGTGAAGCACAACCCGCTGGAACTGGTCGACTTCAGCATCACGCCGATCATGTTCGTGTTCCTCTTCACCTTCGTCTTCGGCGGTCAGATGGCCGGTTCGCCCAAGGACTATCTGCAGTACGCGCTCGCCGGCATCATCGTGCAGAACACGCTGTTCATGACCATGTACACCGCGATGGCGCTCAATACGGACCTCACCAAGGGCGTCTTCGACCGGCTGCGCAGCCTGCCGATAGCCCGGTCGGCACCGCTGTTCGGCCGGATCACGGCCGACCTGGCCAAGCAGCTGTGGGCGATGCTGCTGATGATCGGGCTCGGCACGCTGCTGGGCTTCCGGATCACCGGCGGGCTCGGCGGATTCCTCGGGGCCACGCTGCTGCTCATGGTCTTCGCGGCGGCGGTGTCCTGGTCCGCGGTCCTCATCGGCATGGTGGCGGGCGACGCGGAGAAGGTGCAGGTCTTCGCCTTCACACTGATCTTCCCGATCACCTTCACCAGCAGTGCTTTTGTACGGGTCGAGACGATGCCGGGCTGGCTCCAGGCGTGGGTGGACGTCAATCCGGTCACCCATCTCTCCGATGCCTTCCGCGGTCTGCTGGTCGGCGGTGAGGTGGCGCAGCCGGTGCTGTGGTCGCTGGTGTGGGCAGCGGGGATAGCGGCCCTGTTCATCCCGCTGGCGATGCGGGCGTACCGGGCCCGTGTCTGAGGTCTGTCACTACGGGCAGTTCACCGCTACCGTCCTGGAGGTTGGGGGAAATCACAGGTTCACAACGTCCCGCGGAGGCTGAGCCCGAGCCCGGGGCGGGGTCCGGGAACCGGAGCCCTGGCGAGCGCGAGCCTGCGGATTTCCATGAGTGCCTCGAGGGGGCCGCTGTGCCGTCACGCCTGACCGATCTCGTGCACCGAAGACGCGGCAGGCTCGTCGGAGGGGAGGAGTTCGCCGGGCGCGTGCGCAGCGAACTCTCCGTCGAGCTGCCGGACGAGGACCTGGGGGAGGACCTCGCCGACTGCATAGATCTGTACGAGATGGGCAGCAAGCCGCGCTGCGAGGAGGTCGAGTACCTGGATCTCGTGCAGCAGGCCATGGACCGTATTGCGCGTGGCCGCTGACTGGCGTCGATCGGCCCGGCACGTAGGCTGCAACGCATGTGCGGAATCGTTGGGTATGTGGGAGGGCAGTCAGCCCTCGACGTGGTGATCGCAGGCCTGAAGAGGCTGGAGTACCGGGGCTACGACTCGGCCGGAGTGGCGGTGCTCGCCGACGGCGGACTCGCTTCGGCCAAGAAGGCGGGCAAGCTCGCGAACCTGGAGAAGGAGCTGGCCGACCGGCCGCTGCCGAGCGGCAGTACCGGCATCGGCCACACCCGGTGGGCCACCCACGGCGCCCCCACCGACGCCAACGCCCATCCGCACCTGGACAACTCCGGCCGCGTGTCGGTGGTCCACAACGGCATCATCGAGAACTTCGCCGCGCTGCGCGCCGAGTTGAGCGACCGCGGCCACGAACTGACGTCCGAGACCGACACCGAGGTCGTCGGCCATCTGCTCGCCGAGTCCTTCTCCTCCTGCGGCGACCTGGCCGAGGCGATGCGGCAGGTGTGCCGTCGGCTGGACGGTGCCTTCACGCTCGTCGCGGTGCACGCGGACGAGCCGGATGTGGTGGTGGGGGCCCGCCGGAACTCGCCGCTGGTCGTCGGTGTCGGCGACGGCGAGGCGTTCCTCGCCTCCGATGTCGCGGCCTTCATCGCGCACACCCGCGAGGCGATCGAGCTCGGCCAGGACCAGGTCGTGGTGCTGCGCCGGGACGGTGTGACGGTCACGGACTTCGACGGCTCGCCCGCGGAGGTCCGGGAGTACCACGTGGACTGGGACGTCTCCGCCGCGGAGAAGGGCGGTTACGACTACTTCATGCTCAAGGAGATCGCCGAGCAGCCGAAGGCCGTCGCCGACACGCTGCTGGGGCGGATCGACGGGTCGGGGTCGCTGTCGCTGGACGAGGTCCGGATCCCGGCGTCCGTGCTGCGGGAGGTCGGCAAGGTCGTCATCGTCGCGTGCGGCACCGCCTATCACGCGGGGATGATCGCCAAGTACGCGATCGAGCACTGGACGCGGATCCCGTGCGAGACGGAGCTGGCGAGCGAGTTCCGCTACCGGGACCCGATCCTCGACCAGAAGACGCTGGTCATCGCGATCAGCCAGTCGGGCGAGACGATGGACACCCTGATGGCGCTGCGGCACGCGCGCGAGCAGGGCGCGAAGGTGCTCGCCATCTGCAATACGAACGGTTCGACGATCCCCAGGGAGTCGGACGCGGTCCTCTACACGCACGCCGGCCCGGAGGTCGCCGTCGCCTCGACGAAGGCGTTTCTGACCCAGCTGGTGGCCTGCTATCTGGTGGCCCTGTATCTGGGGCAGGTGCGTGGCACCAAGTGGGGCGACGAGATCCGGTCCGTGGTCCGCGAGCTGTCCGAGATCAGCACGCAGGTCGATCAGGTGCTGGACACCATGGAGCCCGTACGGGAGTTGGCGCGGACGCTGGCGGATAAAAACACCGTGCTCTTCCTCGGTCGGCATGTGGGCTTCCCCGTGGCGCTGGAGGGCGCGCTCAAGCTCAAGGAGCTGGCGTACATGCACGCCGAGGGCTTCGCGGCGGGCGAGTTGAAGCACGGGCCGATCGCGCTGATCGAGGACGACCTGCCGGTGGTGGTGGTCGTGCCCTCGCCCCGCGGGCGGTCCGTACTGCACGACAAGATCGTCTCCAACATCCAGGAGATCCGTGCCCGGGGCGCCCGGACGATCGTCATCGCCGAGGAGGGGGACCAGACGGTCGTGCCGTACGCGGACCATCTGATCCGCATCCCGGCGACGCCGACGCTGCTGCAGCCGCTGGTGGCGACGGTGCCGTTGCAGGTCTTCGCCTGCGAGCTGGCGACGGCGCGCGGCAACGAGGTGGACCAGCCGCGGAACCTCGCGAAGTCGGTCACGGTCGAATGAGGCGCGCGTGATTATCGGGGTCGGTATCGACGTCGCCGAGATCGACCGGTTCGAGGCGGCACTCGAACGTACGCCGGGCCTCGCGCAGCGGGTCTTCGTCGAGGGCGAGCTGCTGCTGCCGAGCGGTGAACGGCGCGGGGTGGCCTCCTTGGCGGCGCGGTTCGCGGCCAAGGAGGCGCTGGCGAAGGCCCTCGGGGCACCGTCGGGCCTGTACTGGACGGACGTGGAGGTCGTCACCGAGGACAACGGCCGCCCACGGCTGCGGGTGAAGGGGACGGTGGCCGCCCGCGCGGGGGAGCTGGGGGTGCGGGGATGGCATGTCTCGCTCAGCCATGATGCCGGGGTCGCGTCCGCTGTGGTGATCGCTGAGGGGTAGTGGCCGGCCCCGCGGCCGGTGGGTGCGGGACTTCGTACCCTCGCGCCCGTCGCCCTCGCACCGGGTGATCGGCGGGGCGCCGTACGGTGCTGGGCCGCCCTGCGGCTGGTCGGGGGTGCGCCCTCGCACCCTTGCACCGGGCGATGGGAGTGCGGAGCGGCGTTACGGTGCCGGGCTGCTCTCTGGCCGGGGGGTGTCCTCGGGCCCTGACACCGGGCGATTGGCGAGTGGGCCGCCGTACGGTGCGGGGCAGCGCGGCTGCGGGGCGCGCCGCCTGCGGTTTGCGCTTTCGGCGTGCGCTGTGCGGCGTGCGCTCGTTGCGAGTCGGAGCCGCGACTGTGTGGCGCAGCGCGGCCGTTGCAGGGTGTCGGCCGCTCGGGGTGGCGTGAATCGTCGCAGCCGTCGCGCAGAGGTGGCCGCACTTCGCAAGACTGGGGCCCATGAGGACTGCGTACAGCGTGGAGACCGTACGGGCCGCGGAGCGTGGGCTGATGGCGCGGCTGCCGGAAGGGGCGCTCATGCAGCGCGCCGCGGCCGGGCTGACGGCCGCGTGCGCCGATCTGCTCGGGCGGGTGTACGGCGCGCGCGTCGTGCTGCTCGTCGGCAGCGGGGACAACGGCGGCGACGCGCTCTACGCGGGCGTCCGGCTGGCGAGGCGTGGTGCCGGCGTCACTGCCGTGCTGCTGGCCCCGGGCCGTACGCACTCCGGCGGGCTCGCCGCCCTGCTCCGGGCGGGCGGGCGGACAGTGCCCGTCGGCGGAGCCGACGGGGGTTCCGGTTCCGGTTCACGCTCCGACGCCGACGCCCGTTTCCCGTCCCATTCCGGTTCCGGTGGGGGAGATCGCGGCGAGCAGGCGGTCCTCCGTGCCGACCTCGTCGTCGACGGCATCGTCGGGATCGGCGGCCGGGGCGGACTGCGCCCGGACGCGGAGAGGCTCGCGCGGGCCGCACGGGATTCCGGCGCGGCCATCGTCGCCGTCGACCTGCCCAGCGGCGTGGACGCGGACACCGGCGAGGTGGCGGGTGCCGCGGTGTCCGCCGACACCACGGTCACGTTCGGCGCGTACAAGCCGGGGCTGCTGATCGACCCGGCGGCGGAGCGGACCGGCGCGCTGCGGCTGGTCGACATCGGACTCGACCCCCTGCTGCCCGCCGTCCCTGATGTGGAGGCTCTTCAGCACGCGGATGTTGCGGACCTGCTTCCGGTGCCGGTGGCGGAGAGCGACAAGTACCGGCGCGGTGTGGTGGGCGTCGTGGCGGGCTCCGCGCGCTATCCGGGCGCAGCGGTGCTCGCGGTGTCGGGAGCGCTGCGGGGCGGCGCCGGAGCCGTACGGTACGTCGGCCCGGCCGCGGACGCCGTGATCGCCCGTTTCCCCGAGGCGCTGGTCCACGCGGGTCCGCCCGCGAAGGCGGGGCGTGTGCAGGCATGGGTGGTGGGCCCGGGGCTCGGCGACGGCTCGGAGGCCCGGCAGGCGCTGGACGACGTACTGGCCTCGGACGTCCCGGTCCTCGTGGACGCGGACGGTCTGCGGCTTCTGGACCGCGGCCGCGTTCGCTCGCGGTCGGCGGCCACGGTGCTCACGCCGCACGCGGGGGAGGCCGCCGCGCTGCTGGGGACCGCGCGGGAGGAGGTGGAGGCCGCGAGGCTGGCCTCCGTACGGAGACTGACGGCGGAGTACGGGGCGACGGCGCTGCTCAAGGGCTCGACGACGCTGGTCACGGGGGCGACCGACGCCGTACGCGTCAACCCGACGGGCACGGGCTGGCTGGCCACGGCGGGCAGTGGCGACGTGCTCTCCGGCCTGGCGGGGGCACTGCTCGCAACCGGCTTGGACGCCCGGGACGCAGCCTCGGCCGCGGCCTACCTCCATGGCCTGGCGGGGCGCCACGCGGCGGGCCGCTACGGCCGCCCGGTCAGCGCGTCCGAGGTGGCGGAGTCCCTGGGCGCGGCCTGGCGCGACGTCCGCACCCGCTGACCCGTTGACCCGTTGACCCGTTGACCAGCTGCCCCCGCTGACATGCTCGTTCGGCTTCGTGGGGCTCCCGCTTCCGGGCGGGTCGGCTTACCTGTGCCTTCGCTGTGACAGAAGTGCTCGATGCGGCGGATCGGCACGGGTCCTGCGGGCGTACGCGTCCGATCGTGGTGGGCGTTTACGCCTGGTGGGTGGAAGGGCTGTGGCATCGGGGTGGTGTTCCGCGCGGAACGGTGCGGCGGGGCGCGCCGGGCGGGACCGGTAGTTCCGTACCCGATCGTTCTGCCGCGCTGCGCGTTCCCCGCTCGGCCGGGCAGACCACCGTGGAGAGGTGCGGAATGCGTTCAGCGGTGAAGAGGAGAGGGCGGGGGCCGGCCGCCGCAGCTGTCGCCGTCGCGGCGCTGCTGCCGCTGATGATCGGCGGAGCCGGGTCCGCGCTGGCCGCGGATCCGGCTCCGCCGGGTGGTCAGCCGAGTGGTCGGCCGGGCAGTCCGTCGGCCGACCGGCCGGGCGACCAGGGGTCCGGCAACGCCGCTGTGCCGCTGGAACGGCTCGTGCCAGGCGTCCCGCTCTCACCGCACGAGCGGCACGTGGACACCCCCGATCAGGCCCTCCCACCGCTGATCCCGCCCGCCTCCGACCAGGCCCCCGACCAGCGCGAGGACCACCGCGACGCCCTGGGGCGCGGCTCTCAGTCCGGCCGTCCCGGTCCGCTCGATCCGCCCTTGTCCGATGATTCCGCCGCTACCGAGGACGACAGAATCGTCGAGTACGTACCGCCGGAGGACGCACGGCCCGACCGGAACCAGGCAGAGCCCGCGTCGTGTACCGCCGCCACCGGCCCGTACCAGCGCGAGGTCGAACGCTTCCTCAATCTCCCCGTGGACGGCGAGCAGTCCGAGGCGGACTGCGAGGTCATCCGCCAGTGGCAGATCGAACAGAACATCGAGCCCGCCATCGGCTTCGCGGGGCCCAGCAGCGGGGGGCACATCCGACTGGTCGAGGCGCGGCCCGATCCCAATGCGGACGGACTCTGCCCCGTCGTGCCCGACGAGCGGGTCGCCTGCCTGGACCTGCCGCGCCAACTGATGTGGGTGCAGGCGGGCGAGGACGTCGTGTTCGGCCCGGTGGCGATCCGCAGCGGAAAGCCCGGCTACCCGACGCGGGTGGGCTGGAACAGGGTCTACTGGAAGAACAGGGAACACTTCTCGACGATCTACAAGTCCCCGATGCCGTACGCCCAGTTCTTCAACGGCGGACAGGCCATCCACGGGGCCTACGGCAACATCTACGACCCGGAGGAAGGCTCGTACGGCTGCGTCAACCTCAAGGTCCCCGACGCGAGGGACCTGTGGGACGTGCTGTTCGTGAACGACCGCGTCTACTCCTGGGGGCGGCGCCCGGGGACCTGACCGGTATCCCGGGACGTGACCCTGGCGGGGCTCGATGGCTGTGTGCCGCGTGCCGCGTGCCGCAGCCATCGGTCCGAGGGTCGGTCTGCGGTCGGTCCGCGGGCGCGTGGCTCGCGGCCCGCAGACGGGTGGTCGGGCGACGTGTGACGTGACTCGTGGCTCGCGGCCTGCGGTTCGCGGCCATCGGCCCGGGCGGTGCATGACCGGCAGCCCAGCCCGCACCCCATAGCGTGCGGCCGGTGCGGCCCGCAGGCCGCAGCCCGTAGCCCGCAGCCCAGCGCATGAGCCGTGGCCGGAGTACGACCGTAGCCCGTAGCCCGTAGCCCGTAGCCCGCAGCCCGCAGTGCATGAGCCTGAAGCCCGCAGCCCTGGCCCGGCCCCGGCCTCGAAAGCTTGACCTGCGGCCCGCAGTGCATGAGCAGCGGCCGTTGCAAGACCCGCGGCCCGCGACCCCTGCGGTCCGCGGCCCCGCGGCACGCTGCCGGGCCGGTGAGAGACTGTCCCCGATGACTGCACACTCCCGCGGGGTCCCCACCGGGGTCACCGCACTTCCGATGCGTGCCCGCGCCGTGGTCGACCTGGCCGCGCTGCGCGCCAACGTCCGTGCCCTGCGCGCCTACGCCCCCCACGCCGAGCTGATGGCCGTGGTGAAGTCGGACGCGTACGGCCACGGCGCAGTGCCCTGCGCTCGCGCCGCGCGCCAGGCCGGCGCGAGCTGGCTGGGTACAGCCACCCCGCAGGAGGCGCTGGCGCTGCGGGCAGCCGGGGACACCGGCCGCCTGATGTGCTGGCTGTGGACGCCCGGCGGCCCTTGGAAGGAGGCGTTCGAGGCCGACATCGACGTCTCGCTGAGCGGGATGTGGGCACTGAACGAGGCCGTCGACGCGGCCCGTACCGTCCATGCGGCGCGGACTGCGCGCACGACGGGCAAGACGGGCCCGGCGACGCGTACGAGCGGGCCCCCGGCGCGCGTCCAGCTCAAGATCGACACCGGTCTGGGGCGCAACGGCTGCCCGCCCGCCGACTGGCCACAACTGGTCGCGGCCGCCCGCGCCGCCGAGGTCGAGGGCGTGCTCAAGGTGACCGGCGTCTGGTCGCACTTCGCCTGCGCCGACGAGCCGGGGCACCCGTCGATCGCGGCGCAGCTGGCCGTGTACCGCGAGGCGTTGGAGGTGGCGGAGCGCGCGGGCCTGGAGCCCGAGGTCCGGCACATCGCCAACTCGCCCGCGACGCTGACGCTCCCCGAGTCCCACTTCGACCTCGTACGGACCGGGATCGCCGTCTACGGCGTCTCCCCGATCCCGGAGAGCGGTCTCGCGGCCGACTTCGGACTGCGACAGGTGATGACGCTCTCCGCGGATATCGCTCTGGTCAAGCGGGTCCCGGCCGGGCACGGTGTGAGCTACGGCCACCAGTACGTCACCCCGGGCGAGACGACCCTCGCCCTCGTCCCCGTCGGTTACGCGGACGGCATCCCCCGGCACGCCTCCGGCACCGGCCCCGTACTCGTCGGAGGGAAGTGGCGTACGGTCGCGGGCCGCGTGGCCATGGACCAGTTCGTGGTCGATCTCGGTGGTGACACCGCGGAAGCGGGCGACGAGGCGGTGCTGTTCGGACCGGGCGACCGCGGGGAGCCGACCGCTGAGGACTGGGCAAGGGCGGCGGGCACCATCGGATACGAGATCGTGACGCGCATCGGATCGCGGGTTCCGCGCGTCTATGTGGGTGAGCGCGACGACGAGTCGGGTCCCGACGAGACCGGCGACGATCTCGACCCCGACGAGACCGGCGGGTAGACCGGCGACGGGACCGGCAGTGGCAGGACCGGTCGTGGCAACCGGCAGTGGCAAATCCCATAGTGGCGAGACGCGCAGTGCCAGGACCGGTGGTGAGCCCGCAGGGTGCGCAGGTGGAGCCACCGGCTGACCAAGGCATCCGCCGTACACACAGGGCCCGGTGCGGGCCATGTGCGGGCACGGGGTGGACAACGGCACGGCAACATCGCATCGCCAGGGGGCATGCGTACGGCACGGTAGGGACGAGGACGCGACAGCACAGCAGCCAGAGGAGCGGGCACGATCATGGGTGAGAGCACCGCGGGGGACCCGGCGAGCGCAGCGGCGGAGGCCATGGCGGCAGCCGGTGGCTGGCGCCGTGCCGGGGTTGCAGGAGCGGCGATCGGCGTGGTCGCGGCGGGTGCCGCGGCAGGCGTCGCGCTCGAGCGGCTGACCGTCGGCCGCGGCATGCGCCGCAAAGCGCGGCTCGCGCTGGACGCGACGGGCCCGTACGGCGCGCTGCGCGGCACCCCGGGCCGGGCGGTCGCCGACGACGGCACCGACCTCTACTACGAGGTCGACGATGTCGAGCCGGGGCCGGAGGTGCCACGCAGGCGCCGGATCTTCGGCCGCCGCCGCCCCGCCCCGCTGACCGTCGTCTTCTGCCACGGCTACTGCCTCAACCAGGACTCCTGGCACTTCCAGCGGGCAGCGCTGCGCGGTGCGGTGCGGACCGTTCACTGGGACCAGCGGAGCCACGGCCGCTCCGGCCGCGGCTTCGACCAGGCCGAGGGCATCCCCGTCACGATCGACCAGCTCGGCCGCGATCTGAAGGCGGTGCTGGACGCGGCGGTGCCGGAGGGGCCGGTGGTGCTGGTGGGGCATTCGATGGGCGGTATGACGGTGATGGCGCTGGCCGGCCACTACCCGGAGTTCATACGCGAGCGGGTGGCGGGTATCGCCCTCGTCGGTACGTCGGCGGGGAAGCTCGGCGAGGTCAACTACGGGCTGCCGGTCGCGGGGGTGAACGCGATCCGGCGTTTTCTCCCCGGGGTGCTCAAGGCCCTCGGCTCGCAGGTGGAACTCGTCGAGTGGGGGCGGCGGGCGACGGCTGACCTCTTCGCCGGCCTGATCAAGCGGTACTCCTTCAGCTCGCGGGACGTGGACCCGTCGGTCGCGCGGTTCGCGGAGCGGATGATCGAGTCGACTCCGATCGATGTGGTCGCGGAGTTCTACCCGGCCTTCCAGGAGCACGACAAGGCGGAGGCGCTGGCCGCCTTCCAGAACCTGCCGGTGCTGGTCCTGGCCGGCGAGGAGGACCTGGTGACGCCGAGCTCGCACAGTGAGGCGATCGCGGAACTGCTGCCGGGGGCGGAGCTGGTCCTCGTACCGGACGCGGGCCATCTGGTCATGCTGGAGCACCCGGAGACGGTGACGGACCGGCTCTCCGAGCTGCTGGCGCGGACGGGGGCGACCTCGGGGACGGCGGGGCGGATGCAGCGCTCGGTACGGGGCTGAGTGGCGGCCCGCAGTACGGGCCGCGCCGTTACGGTGCGCTGCCAATGGGACGGGCGGCCTGCCTGTACTGCCTGCCTGTACGGGCTGCCGGTACGGGCGGTCCGCCGGGTACGAGCCGCCGTACGGTGCAGTGCCACCGGGACGGGCTGAGGCATCCCCGGCCGGTACAGGACTGAGCAGTGCCGCCGACTCCCGACGACCCCGTCCGCTCGAACCCGCTCGAACCCGCTCGAACCCGCGCGGGGCTGACCGCGTGGGCCGGCCGCATCGATGCCGAGCCTCGAACCCGCGCCCGCCCGCGCGGGGCCCTTCTCCCCGTACCATCGGCCGGTATGAGCGCCCCGTACGACCCCGCCACCACAGCGCCCGCCCGCACCGCCGCGAAGCTCACCGTCAGCGACGCCGAGCAGATGCAGGAGCTGGGCCGGCGGCTGGCGAAACTGCTGCGCCCCGGCGATCTGGTGCTGCTCTCCGGCCGGTTGGGTGCGGGCAAGACGACGCTGGCGCGCGGACTGGGGGAGGGGTTGGACGTGCGTGGCGCGGTCACCTCGCCCACCTTCGTCATCGCGCGCGTGCACCCGCCGCTGAGCGGAGGACCCGCGCTGGTGCACGTGGACGCGTACCGGCTCGGTGGCGGGCTCGACGAGATGGAGGATCTCGACCTCGACGTGTCGCTACCGGAGTCGGTGGTGGTCGTGGAGTGGGGTGACGGGAAGGTCGAGGAGCTCTCCGAGGACCGGCTGCATGTCGTCATCGGGCGGGCCGAGGGCGACGAGACGGTCGAGAACGACGTGCGTGAGGTGGCGGTCATCGGCATCGGTCCGCGCTGGGCCGTGGCCGATCTGTCGCCGCTGGTCGGCTGATCAGCGCCCGCTCTCGGATGTACGTTCCGACAAGTCGTCGGCAAGATGTTGCGCGGTCGGCGCCGGGCGTGGTCACATGGAGTCGGAGACCTGGTTAGGTCTACCTAAGTCACCTAACCTCGCCTGTCACCAGGAGCCCTCAGGAGGCCCCCATGGCGCGACGTCACGAGCCCGCTGCTGACTCGCTGAGGCCGGGGCGCCGGAGCGATGAGCTCTCATCACCGTCCTCTTCGTCCCCGCCGTCGATGAGCCAGCTTCTGGCGTCCTGTGCGGCGGCGACCGCGGTGTCGACTCCGCCGGAGGCACCGGAGGAGGCGGCCGGAGGGAAGACATCTGAGGCGGTCTCGGAATCGGCCTCACCGCGGTCCCAGCAGTCCCCGCGGTCCCAGCAGTCCCCGCAGCCCCAGAAGTCCTCACAGCCCCCGAAGCCCCCGGAGAACGGGGATCGGAGGGAGGCCGCGTAGTCCGGTAACCCGTTCGGGTGAGATTCCGCCGCCCGCTCAGGCCACGACGACGACCTTGGTGCCGACCGTGGCGAAGTTCCACATCGCCTTGCCGTCAGCGCGCTTCTCGCGGATGCCACCGGTCTTCCTCTCCGCCTTCGGGTCCGGCACGGACCCGTCGACGGCGGCGCTGAAGCCGATCACCACGTCGTTGACGGAGGTGAACCGTACGACGTGCTCGACGGTCACCCCGTCCGAGCCGGGGATACGGGCCGAGCGGGAGGTGACCGCGTACTCGCCGGGCGTCGGGCTCACGGAGCTGGGCGCGACCTCGTACGTCCGGGTGAGCCGGTCGTCCCTGCCCACCAGCCAGATTCGCTTCTCGCCGAGCGCGTAGACGACGCGGACGCCGCTGCCGGAGGCGGCGGGGACGGGATGCTCCCCGCCGGCGTCCGTGGACTTGCCCTGCCTGTCGGCGGAGGCGGAGGACTCTGCGGAGGAGCGGCCTTTGAGGAGATCGGACGGCACGGTGGCGGAGGCCTGGTAGGCCAGGAAGCCGACCACGGCGAGGGCCGCGGCGCTGAGCCCCGCCACGATGATCCCCGAGCTGCTGCTCCGTGCCACGCTGTGCCGCCTCTCATCCCGACAATCTGTCCCGCACGTTGTGCGCACGCGTTTTTGCGCGCCGACCGTAACACCGGCCGCCCACGCCCCCGCGCAGGGCGCGAAATGGCGGCCGACCTGTCCCCCACCTGCGGGAACGCCGCCCGGTGAGTGCGGCGGAGACTCCCCTACCGGGGCGAACGCCCCCGGCCGGCCGACCGCCCCGGCGTGTGGGCCGGGCAGCGGAGCCGGTGACCCGACCGGAACCGCTGCCGTAGCCGCAGCCCCAGCCGGACAAGTCGCGCCCAGCGCGCGGGGCTTCCGCTACGCCCGAAGACGAGAGGGGCCTCGGCATCGGCCGTAAATTGAGCCGAGGCACCCGGGGCCCGGAAATGCCCCGGGCATCGCGGCGCAGCCCCCTGGAACCCGGAGCAGGCACCGGCGCCCGGGGCCGGCGCGTTCGGACCGCCGCACCGGGCCGCCTACGCCGCACACAGGGGCCGCCCGCGCAGAACGCTGGGCAGTCCCCCGGCCGGGCCGGGGTCCGCGAAACGCGCCGTAGGCTGTACGTGTGCTGCTGCTTGCGCTGGACACCGCCACCCCCGCCGTCACCGTCGCCCTCCATGACGGAGCCGGTGTCGTCGCCGAGTCGCATCAGGTGGATGCCCGGCGCCACGGCGAGTTGCTGCTGCCGGCCGTCGATCGCGTGTTGCGCGAGGCGGGGGCGAAGATCGACGGCGTGACCGGGATCGTGGTCGGCGTCGGGCCCGGTCCGTACACCGGGCTGCGCGTCGGGCTCGCGACCGCCGCCGCGTTCGGTGCCGCGACCGGCGCCCCCGTCCACGGGCTGTGCACGCTGGACGGGATCGCGTACGCCGCAGGGCAGGCCGGTCTCGACGGGCCGTTCACCGTCGCCACCGACGCCCGGCGCAAAGAGGTCTACTGGGCGCGTTACGCCGACCCCCGCACCCGTGTCTCCGAGCCCGCCGTCGACCGGCCCGCCGACATCGCGGAACGGGTCGCCGGTGCCCCGGTGGTCGGCGCCGGCGCGCTGCTCTACCGCGAGGTCTTCGCGGACGTACCGGACGGCGACGGCATGCCGAAGTACGTCGACGCGGCGGCGCTGGCGGCCCTCGCGGCCGAGAAGCTCGCCGCCGGCGCGGAGTTCCTGCCGGAACGGCCGCTCTACCTGCGCCGCCCCGATGCCCAGGTGCCCGCCAACTACAAGGTGGTCACCCCGAAGTGACTGCAGGGACCCTCGCGTTGCGCGAGATGCGCTGGTGGGACATCGAGCCCGTGCTGGAGCTGGAGCGCGAGCTCTTCCCGCACGACGCGTGGTCGCGAGGGCTGTTCTGGTCCGAACTCGCCCACGCCCGCGGTCCGTACGCGACCCGCCGCTACGTCGTCGCGGAAGCGGCCGGCACCGTCGTGGGCTACGGCGGCCTCTCCGCCGTCGAGGGGACCGGTGACGTCCAGACCATCGCCGCCGCGCGCGAGTACTGGGGCACGGGCCTGGGCGCCCGCCTGCTGACCGACCTGCTGGCCGGCGCCACAGCCTTCGAGTGCCACGAGGTGCTGTTGGAGGTACGGATGGACAACGCCCGTGCCCAGCGCCTGTACGAGCGCTTCGGCTTCGAGCCCATCGGCGTCCGCCCCGCCTACTACCAGCCGGGGAACGTGGACGCCCTGGTGATGCGCCGTACGGAACCCCCCGCAGCCGCACCGCCGGACGAGGCACCGGACGCGGATCCGCTCACGGAGCCACATGCAGCCCCGCATACGGCCCCGCACACCGCCCCACATACACCCCCGCCGACGCAGCGGCACCCAGACCCAGACCCAGACGCAGGCGAACAACAGGGAATGACCAACGATGGCTGACGAGCCGCTTGTCCTCGGCATCGAGACCTCCTGCGACGAGACCGGCGTCGGCATAGTCCGCGGCCACACCCTCCTCGCCGACGCGGTCGCGTCGAGCGTCGACGAGCACGCCCGCTTCGGCGGCGTCGTCCCCGAGGTCGCCAGCCGCGCGCACCTCGAGGCGATGGTGCCGACCATCCAGCGGGCGCTCAAGGACGCCGGGGTGACGGCGGGCGACCTCGACGGCATCGCGGTCACCGCCGGTCCCGGCCTCGCGGGCGCCCTGCTGGTCGGCGTCTCGGCGGCCAAGGCGTACGCGTACGCGCTGGGCAAGCCCCTCTACGGCGTCAACCACCTCGCCTCGCACATCTGCGTGGACCAGCTGGAACACGGCGCCCTGCCCGAGCCGACGATGGCCCTGCTGGTCTCCGGCGGCCACTCCTCCCTGCTGCTCGCGCCGGACATCACCAGCGACGTACGCCCCCTGGGCTCGACCATCGACGATGCGGCGGGCGAGGCCTTCGACAAGGTCGCGCGGGTGCTGAACCTCGGATTCCCGGGCGGCCCGGTCATCGACCGGTACGCACGCGAGGGCGACCCGGCGGCGATCAATTTCCCGCGCGGCCTCACAGGTCCCAGGGACGCGATCTACGACTTCTCCTTCTCCGGCCTCAAGACCGCCGTCGCCCGCTGGATCGAGGCGAAGCGCAACGCGGGCGAGGAGGTGCCGGTCGCGGACGTCTCGGCGTCCTTCCAGGAGGCCGTGGTGGACGTGCTGACCCGCAAGGCCGTACGGGCCTGCAAGGACAACGGCGTCGACCACCTGATGATCGGCGGCGGCGTCGCGGCCAACTCGCGGCTGCGCGCGATGGCGCAGCAGCGCTGCGAGGACGCGGGGCTCGTGCTGCGGGTGCCGCGCCCGAAGCTCTGTACGGACAACGGTGCGATGGTCGCGGCGCTCGGCGCGGAGATGGTGGCCCGGGGCCGGGCGGCATCGGCCTGGGATCTGTCGGCCGACTCCTCGCTGCCGGTGACGGAGACCCATGTACCGGGCGAGAACCACGACCACGGAGACGGCAAGGCCCACGGACACGGCCAGGCCCACGGAGACGCCAACGAGCCGCACACCCACGATCACTTCCACGAGCTGAGCAAGGACAACCTCTACTCATGACGGTCGCGCTGATGTGGGAGGCCCGCGCAGTCGAAGGACGCGGAGCGGAGCTCCTGGAGTGGGCTCGCGAGCAGTGGCTCGACGGCGAGCCGCTCCGCCGTGAGTACCTCGTCGCCCCGAAGGACCGTGTCCTGGTCATCACCTGGTGGGACGCCGCATTCGACGCGAACCTCCCCGAACTCCCCGATCCTGACCCGGACTTGCTCCACCGCCCGGTCCACCGCTGGCGCTTCGAAAAGGTCTGACTGCGACTGCTTGGGCCTGCGGCTCCCAGCCTCGCCATGAGCAGACCGCCGGCAGCATCAGAGCATCCCGTAAGTGGGACCACTCACGGCACTCAGATCCTCAGGAGGACTCGCGGTGCGAAGGGCGTCGGCGCCCGAACGCAGAGACGACGACGCCTGGGACGGCGAGAATCCGGGTGATCGATTTCAAGGGATCGGTGCGTGAGCAAGGCGAGGGAAGGGGGCAGACGCACCCGCAGACATGTGCCGCCGACCCTGGAACTGGAAGGTAGTTTGAGGCCATGGAACAGCGCATCAGTCTGGTCACACTGGGAGTTGCCGACCTGGCCCGTGCCCGACGCTTCTACGAAGCATTGGGCTGGCGCGGCCAGGAAGTCGAGGAGACGGTCTTCTTTCAGGCGGGCGGCCTCGGTCTCGTGCTGTGGGGGCGTGACAAGCTCGCCCGCGACTGCGGATTCGAGGAGGGGCCCGCGACTGGTTTCGGAGGGATCGTTCTCGCGCACAATGTGCGGTCCCGAAGCGAGGTCGACGCGCTCCTGTCCGAGGCGGAGCGGGCTGGCGGCAGAGTCACCAAAGCAGCAGTCGAGTCCGTCCACGGCTTCTACTCGGGGGCCTTTGCCGACCCGGACGGTCACCCGTGGGAGGTCGCCCACAACCCCGGTTTTCCGCTTGCTGAGGACGGCTCACTCATCCTGCCCGACCTCGGCACCCCCTGAGCAGGCGGAGCGGGCGGCAAACGGGCGGCGAGTTCGCTGGTCAGCACCTCGCTCAAGACGCAATTCGGGAAACTCCCGTCTGCCGACCCGCGGAACGGGCGAGGACGTTTCCGCTGGTCGCCCGCCGGTTGATCGGCTGAGGGAGTCCAACATCAGAGTCAAGACAGAACTGGACTCCCTCGGGACCGCGCTCCATGCGAAGACCGACGACCTGCTGAAGGACCCACCGCAACGCGCACTGTGGCGGCCAACGGTCGGGATCACACCGCGGTTGGGCGATGCCGAATTGGTCACGCTCGCAACGATGCAGGCCATGCTCGGCTTCACCTCCGAACGGTACGCATGGGGCTCCGCGACGACGATCGGCACGCTCTCGGTGGCGGCGGTACTGCTGGCTGCGTTCGTCGCAGTCGAACTCCGAGTCCGCCAACCGCTGCTCCGCATCGGGCTGCTGACACATCGTCCGGTTCTCGCCGCGAACCTCTTCGCGATGCTTCTCTTCTCCGGCCAGTTCGCAGCCTTCTACTTCGCCTCGCTGTATATGCAGTCGGCATCCCGGGGCTCTTGCAGACCGAGGAGTACGCCCGTGCGCTTCTCAAAGCCCATCATCCTCCGCTCGACGACGAGATCATCGAGGAGCGGGTGGCAGCCCGGCTCGAGCGGCAGGAGCTGCTGGTGCGCAAGCCAACCGCGCAATTCGGCTTTGTGATCGAGGAGATTACGTTGCGCCGCCCGGTGGGTGGAACCGAGGTGATGAAGCGGCAGCTGCGCCAGCTGCTGGAACGAGGCGAGTTGCGCAATGTCGCCATCCAAGTGCTGCCGACATCTCGGGGCGCGCATGCCGGAGTCAACGGCCCCTTGGTCCTTCTGGAGACACCTGACCACCAGCATTTCGCCTTCGTGGAGGGGCAAGCGACCAGCATGCTGCACTCGAGCCCGGGTGACGTCAGCGTGCTGGCGCGGCGCCACGCAATGATCGTTCGTCAGGCTCTTGGCATTGAGGAGTCGACTCGGTTCATCAGAGAGGTGGCAGAGGAGCTATGAGCGACGACCTGACGTGGTTCAAGTCCAGCTACAGCGGCACCGAGGGCGACAACTGCGTCGAGGTGGCCCTCTCCTGGCACAAGTCCAGCCACAGCGGCACCGAGGGCGCCGATTGCGTCGAGGTCGCCGCTTGCCCCGGGACCGTCCATGTCGGGCTCGAAGGACAAGTCCGGCCCGCAGCTGGGCTTTCCGGCCGAGTCGTGGGCGGCCTTCGTCACGTACGCGGCCGCGCTGAGCACATCGGCGAAGTGACGGCGCGCAAAGTCCCGGTAGCTGCGGCCGTGCTCACATCTGGGCTGCCGGGCGCCCGATCAGCATCGTCGGGGCGCCCGCGGCGCGGGTGAGGAAGACCGTGGCCGCGTTCGGGCCCTCCGGCTTGACCTTCTTGCGGAGCTCCTCCGGCTCGACGGCCGAACCACGCTTCTTCACCGTCAGATTGCCGACCTCGCGCTCCCGTAGCAGCGCTTTGAGCTTCTTGAGGTTGAACGGGAGCGCGTCGGTGATCTCGTACGCGGTCGCGTACGGGGTCGGGCGCAGCTCGTCCGCCGTGACGTAGGCGATCGTCGGGTCGATCAGCCGGCCGCCGACATCGGCCGCCACGTCCGCCACCAAATGGGCCCGGATGGCCGCGCCGTCCGGCTCGTACAGCCAGCGCCCGACCGGGCCCGCTTCGGGGTCCGGGAGCCCGGCGCCGGTCAGGGTGCGCGGGCCCGGCAGCAGCGTGGCGCGCCGCGCGCCCCGCCCGGTCCCGAACCAGAGCACCGCCTCCTTCACATCGCCGCCGTCCGAGATCCACTCGGCCTCCGCGTCGTCCGGCACGGCCTCGTGCGGGATACCGGGAGCGATCTTCAGCGCCGCGTACGGCGCCCTGCGCGCGGCCTCGGTTGCCCAGGACAGCGGCGGTGAGTACGCCTCCGGGTCGAAGATCCGCCCGCGGCCGCCCCGCCGCGCCGGGTCCACGAACACCGCGTCGTACCCCTCCGTGCCGACCTCCGTGACATCCGCACAGCGCACCTCGATGAGGTCCGCCAGCCCCAGCGCCTCCGCATTGGCACGGGCTACGGCGCAGGTCAGGGGGTCCCGGTCGACGGCCAGCACGGCCACGCCCGCGCGGGCGAGTGCGATCGCGTCGCCGCCGATGCCGCAGCAGAGGTCCGCCAGCCGCCGTACGCCCAGCGCGGCGAACCGGCCCGCGCGGTACGAGGCGACGGATGTGCGGGTCGCCTGCTCGACGCCGTTCGGGGTGAAGAACATGACGGCCGCGTCCTCGGCGCCGAACTTCGCCACCGCCCGCTGCCGCAGCCGCGCCTGTCCCAGTGCCGCCGAGACCAGCTCGACCGGGTGCTCACGGCGCAGCCGGGTGGCGGTCGCGAGCTCCCGGGCGGGGTCGTAGTCGCGCAGATCCGCGAGCAGCGCCCGGCCCTCGTCGGTGAGCAGGGCGGAGAAGGCGGAGAGGGGGTCGAGGTCGTCCACTCGGTCAATTGTGGGCCAAGCGGGGGATGGGACGGACCTTGACGGCGGTGTTGAGCCGTAGTCCGGGTCGGCCCTGGCATGATGCGGCGCCATGCAACTAGTACGACAAAATGAAAAAAATACTCAGATGCGACGATGGCGGACGACGGCACGGGGAGCCGCGGCGCTGATGCTGATCGGGGTGATCGGAGGCGCTTGCGCGCAACCTCCCGACCGCGCCGCCGCCCGGGCCAGGCCAGGGCCGGACGACGGGCAGCCACCTGTGAACCCGGACCTGTTGCTGTCGGCGGGAGTGGGGGCGCGGTACGGCGAGGGGTACGCAGGGCCACACCTCTCGGCGCCTCCACGCGAGCAGAAGCCGGGGCATGAGGGCCCTGAGCGGAAGCCGGAGCAGAAACCGGCGCAGGGACCCGAGCACAAGCCGGAGCGGAAGCCGGAACAGGGACCCGAGCACAAGCCGGAGCGGAAGCCGGAACAGCGGCCCGAGCGCAAGCCCGAGCGGAAGTCGGAACGGCCCGAGCAGAACCCGCAACAGCGGCCCGAGCGGAAGTCCGAGCAGGGGCCGGCGCGGGCAGGACAGCCCGGCACGCAGCTCGGTACGTCGAATCCCGCCGCGGACACCCCCCGGTCCCTGGCGATCTACTCCCGGGAGGTGGCGAGAATCGAGGCCGCCCGCCTCCGGACCGCCCAGAGCTGGGGTCTGCGCCGCGCCCCGCTCATCCCGCCGGCCCCGCCCGCGTTCAAGGCGCCGCTGATGACTCCCCGCGGCCTCGGCGTCGGACGGGGCCTGCCACCGGTGATCACCAATGTCCCGACCCGCAATCGCGTCGTGTTCCTGACCATCGACGACGGCACGAACAAGGACCCCCAGCTGATCCGTATGCTGCGCGAGCTCGACGTACCGGTCAGCGCCTTCCTGACCGACGACGCCGTACGCGACGACTATCCCTTCTTCCGCGAGCTGCAGAACCTCGGTGTGGCCATGAACAACCACACCCTCAGCCACCCGAATCTGCGCACTCTCTCCTACGCGGAGCAGCGCCGGGAGATCTGCCGCCAGCAGATGAATCTGGAGCGGGAGTTCGGCGTCCGCCCCCGGCTCTTCCGCCCGCCGTACGGGAACTTCGACCGGGACACACTGCGCGCCGCCAAGAGTTGCGGCCTGCGTGTCGTACCGCTGTGGACCGAGGAGGCGTTCCCGCACCGCATCGAGGCCCTCGACTCGAACGGCAGGCTGCACCCGGGCGACATCATCCTCACGCACTTCCGCGGGCCCCGGGAGTGGAACGGAACCATGGCCGACATGGTCCGCCGGGTGCTGCGCACGGCCACCGAGCAGGGCTTCGCGGTGGCCAGGCTGGAGGACTACGTCTGATCCGCTCCACGCTGCGGCACCGATGCGGGGGCACCGGGGCGCGAGAGCGGCGCTGCTCGAACGGGATGCGAACAGCCGGGGGCGTCCGCGCGGCGCGCCGTGAGCGCGTTGGCACTCTAGTTGACTGAG